>CACZPV010000184.1 GCA_902783065.1 uncultured Ruminococcus sp. | reverse complement strand
AGCAGGAATGTTTGCGGGTTTGCTTACGGGTGAAGCAAACAAGCCTATTGCAGAACACCTTGAAAAAACAAATCATCTGTTTGCACTTAAAAAGATTATTCACCAGTATCCTCATTGCTGGAGATGTAAGAATCCTGTTCTATTCAGAGCAACTAAACAGTGGTTCTGCTCAGTTGATGATATCAAGGATGCAGCAGTGGACGAGATTAAAAAGATTAACTGGATTCCTGCATGGGGTGAGGATAGAATCACGTCGATGGTACGTGAACGTAAGGACTGGTGTATTTCCCGTCAGAGAAAATGGGGTGTGCCGATTCCTATTTTCTTCTGTAAGGGATGCGGCGAGCCTGTGATGGATAAAGAAGTAATGCTTCATATTGCTAAGCTGTTCGGAAAGTTCGGCTCTGATATATGGTATGAAAAGGATGCGGGTGAACTTATTCCTGAGGGACTTTCATGTTCAAAATGCGGCTGCACTGAATTTAATAAAGAAAAGGATATTATGGATGTCTGGTTCGACTCAGGAGTATCACACATTGCTGTATGTGAGTCACGTCCGTATCTTAAATGGCCTGCTGATTTGTATCTTGAAGGTGCTGATCAGTACAGAGGATGGTTCCAGTCATCACTGCTTACATCGGTAGCGTCAAGAGGACAGGCACCATATAAATCTGTTGTTACTCACGGCTGGGTTGTTGATGGTCAGGGCAGAAAAATGTCCAAATCTCTTGGTAACGGTATTGAACCGGCAGAAGTAATAGCACAGTATGGTGCTGATATTCTCAGACTTTGGGTATCATCTACGGATTATCAGGCTGATGTAAGAATATCTAAGGAAATTCTTGCTCAGCTGAGTGAAGCTTATAGAAAAATCAGAAATACTGCAAGATATATTCTCGGTAATCTTAAGGACTTTAATCCTGATACAGATATGGTTTCGGATGATAAGCTTCTGCCAATTGATAAATGGGCACTGATGAAGCTGGATGAACTGAATGATAAGGTGAGAAAAGCATATGACAGCTTTGACTTCCATATTGTATATCAGGCATTGCATAATTTCTGTGTTGTTGATATGAGTAACTTTTATTTTGACGTACTGAAAGACAGACTGTATACTGAGCAGGCGGACGGTGATCTTCGCCGTGCGGCACAGACAACAATCTACCGTATTCTTGATGCAATGATAAGACTGGTATCACCGATTCTTGTTTATACATCAGATGAGATCTGGCAGTATATGCCTCATGACAGTTCGGCAAATTCGGAAAATGTACTTTTTAATGATATGCCTGCAAAAACAGGTGTTACACTTGATGAAAGTTTTGTCACTATGTGGGACAGAATACATGAAACAAGAGATATTGTTAAAAAGGCAATTGAAGTTGAGGTAAAGAGTAAAAACATTCGTTCATCTCTTGAAGCGAGCATTACGCTTAAATGCAGCGGCGAACAGTATGATTTTCTGAAATCTGCCGAAAGTGAGCTGGCAGCTGCGTTTATTGTTTCGAAAGTGACAATTGTTAATGATGATACTGTTTCCGAACTGGCGGTAGAGGTTGCTCATGCAGAAGGCGAAAAGTGTGAACGCTGCTGGATTTTTAGCAGCTCGGTAGGTCAGAATCCGGCACACCCAACGCTTTGTAAACGCTGTGCAACTGTGATTGAAACAATGCAGGAACTTATCGATTAATGTTAACAGATTTTATTAATACAGACAAATGATTTGATTTTCTATATTAAAAGATTCAGACTACATCAAGTTTTAAACTAATTTAATCTTATCAGCTGGCCGTCGAAAGCAGGCAGCTGATAAGATAATTATAATTGGCAGCACGCTATATTAAAATTGTGATTATAAGTGGGATTTTTGAGTAAATTAATGAAGCTCTGCTCAGACCTTTATAAAATTTAAGGGAATCAGATTCTGAAGGCTTTGCATAAAGAACAAAAACTTTCAAGAAGCGGTGTGTCTGCGGATGCGCCGCTTTTATCGCAAAAAGGATAGGTGAGTTATGGTAATAGCAGTTGTTGTTATTTTATCGGCGGTAATTGTTGCTGTCGACCAGATCATAAAATATTTAATCTACGAAAATCTACGCCCGATAGACCGTGCAACGGTAATTGATGGAATATTTTCTCTGGTATATTCCGAAAACAGAGGTGCTGCTTTTGGAATTTTTCAGAACGGAACAATGGTATTTACAGTTATCACAATTGTTCTGATCGGAGTTTTTATGCATTTGCTAATTGCAAAGAAGTTTCAGGGGAAACTGTTTATTGCTGCAGTAATACTGATCATCGGAGGCGGAGTCGGAAATCTGATTGACAGAATGTGTCGCGGATTTGTGATTGATTATCTTTCTCTTTCTTTTTTTCCTCCGATTT
>CACZPV010000183.1 GCA_902783065.1 uncultured Ruminococcus sp. | reverse complement strand
TGCCGCGCAAAGATAAAGCTTTTCCAGTTCTCTGTCACGCAGCTTCTGATTCAGCACTCTTAAAGCCTCGGCTGTTTTAGCAGCTATGACGATACCTCCTGTGTTTCTGTCAATACGGTTGACAAGTGCCGGAGCAAAGGAATTTTCATCTTTTGGATCGTATTCTCCTTTTTCATACAGATAATGCTGTACCCGTGCGATCAGACTGTCAAAATGATAGTTTTCGTCCGGATGAACGATAAGACCGGGCTTTTTGTTAAGCAGCATGATCTGTTTATCTTCATAAATGATATCCAGTTTAATGGGTGCTTTCATAAAATCATAGCTGTCAGCAGCAGGCTCGAAAAACTCATCTTTTATGTAAAAGGTCAGAATATCGCCTTTATTAAGCTTAATATCGATATCGCATTTTTTTCCGTTTACCTTGATGCATTTTTTTCTGATATATTTATACATCAGTGATTTGGGCATATTTTTAAACTTTTTTGTCAGAAATTTGTCAAGCCGCTGTCCGGCATCATTAGCACCTATTTCCAATGTTCTCATAATAATTTTCCCCCTGAAATACCGGCTGTTTGCTATGAACTGCCGGTATTTTATTCCTTTCATAATCTTGCAATTATTATTATATATATATTACAGCTTAAAATCAATAAAATATTATCCCTTATACCGTCATCGGCAGGCTGCCGGAGCCGTGACGCACTTCTCCGGGGGAAACCCTTTGTTTAAAAACAAAGGGTTATCCCCCAGCCCCCCTTCCTAAAAAAATGAAACTTTAATCTTAATAATTTATAGTAAACGTCATAAAAAATTTCCTTTTGTCATTCTGAGAAGCGCAGCGACGAAGAATCTTATGAAAGATCCTTCGCTGTCGCTCAGGATGACATTATGAACAAAAACTTTTGTTGTTCACTATAGCTTTGTCATGAATCAAGAAAGCAGACGACTGATGAATTTATTTTAGTTAATGCGGCAGTGGGAATTAGTAAGGGTCCGGCGTCACGCCGGTTGCTAACATCGTAACACATTTGCTTTTTATAGTTGAAAGGTGAGATTTATGAAAACGTATTGGAAAAAAATAACGGCTATCATGATGTCTTCTGCAATTCTGGCAGGATGTGTCTATATTCTTTCACTACAGTCCGATACCAAAGAGAAAGAAAATTTGTCCCCTGAACAGAGTGTTACAACAAATAATCAAAACAGTAAAGGGATTAAAACAGATAAGCTGCCCGTTGTCAGCAGCAGCAGTTTTACAGCAGGTGTATGGGTGCCTTATATGAGCCTTGACCTTAAAGGAACGGACAGAAGTGAGGAAACCGCAAGAAATCGTCTGACAGAAATTTTTGATCGTATAAGTCAGGTCGGAGCGGATACGGTTTTTCTTCATGTGCGTCCGTTTGGCGATGCATTATATCAAAGTGAGCTGTTTCCGGCATCTCATCTTCTGAGCGGAGAACAGGGTAAAAAAGTCAATTATGATTTTTTGAAGATTGCTTGTGAACTTGCCCGTGAAAGAAAGCTTCACATTCATGCATGGATCAATCCTTTGAGAATCAGCCTTGATAATATTCCTTCCCGACTTTCAGAGGATAACTATTACACTCAATGGAAAAATGATAAGGATAAGTCGAACGACAGATATACCATTTCAAGCGGAAAATCAATTATTTACAATCCGGCTTACCCTGAAGTCAGAAAATTGATAACAGACGGCATCAGGGAGATTGTACGCAATTATGATATTGACGGAATTGTGATCGATGATTATTTTTATCCTGAGGATGACATGAAATGCGACTTGTACGAATATAACTTATACAGTAAAGAAGCGGGAGAAACCTATCTTTCACAAAAAAACTGGCGAAAGGAGAATATTAATTCCCTTCTATGCTCTATGTACAGTGCCGTACATTATGAAAAAAAAGACTGTGTTTTCGGAATATCACCACAGTGCAATACAGAAAATGATGAAAAAATCGGCGCAGACATACATGCATGGGGAGAAATTGCCGGATATGCTGATTATTTATCTCCGCAAATTTATGTGAGTGAAAATCATCCGACTTTGCCGTTTCAGAAGTCGGCTGATCAGTGGAAACAAATTGTAAGCAATAAAAACATTAAATTATATATAAGTCTTGCTCTTTACAAAGAGGGAACAGATGCAGATAACGGTACATGGCTTGAGAAAGAAAACAATATTGAATCTCAGATTTCATATACAAAAGCAATTGGTGCAGACGGATATGTAATTTATTCATATGAAGACCTTTAATACAATTAAACACAGTTTCAACATTATTTCAGTCGTCTGGCGGCGTGCCGCCGCTGTCAATTTAATTCCCACTGCCGCATTGACTAAAATGATTTCATTAGTCGTCTGCTTTCTTGGTTCATGATAAAATTGAATTACTAAAATTAAAGTTTCAGTTTTTTTAGGAAAGGGTTATCCCCCAGGGAAATTCGAGTGCGTAAGGGAATTTCAGACTTTTACAATCGACTGCCAGCTTATATGCAAGGAGAAAAGATGGAAATTATTGTTAAGTACAGCGGTGAATATGTTGGTTTTCTTTCAGAATTTGAGGATATTGCCGTAATTACTGCGGAAGATCTTGGTCAGGGATTCGCAGTAGTCAATATTGCTCCTGAAATGATAGATCAGCTTTATACTCTCCCTTCGGTGGAAGATATTGAGATACCTAAAGATGTGTTTTTGAATGATTATACAGCAGAAAACAGCAATTGTACCAATGGTTTTGAGTTTCGCATTGGCAGCTACAGCGGAAAAAAAGTTCTTGTTGGTATCATTGATACGGGAATTGATTATACTAATCCGGAATTTCTGACCGCAGACGGCAGGACAAGGATTGTATATCTGTGGGATCAGTCACAGGAAGGTCAGCCGCCAAAAGGCTTTAATTCGGGAGCAGAATATACCCGTGAAAGAATTAACACTGCTTTGTTATCATCTTCTCCGTTTTCTGTGGTACCGCGTACAGATTATTCCGGACATGGTACAGCGGTGGCAGGGATAGCAGCAGGAAATCGCATTGGGGCAGCGTATCAAGCGGAAATTATTGCTGTAAAAGTGGGTAATGCCAATAGTGAAGGAGTAAGGACAGTACAACTCATGAAAGGACTTCGCTATGTTATTGACCGGGCAAGAGAACTCAAAATGCCTGTTGCAATTAATATAAGTTTTGGAATGAATGAAGGCTCTCACAGGGGAGATTCTTTATTTGAAAGCTACCTTACAGCTGTCAGCAGCGAATGGAAAACGTCAATCATTATCCCAACAGGCAATGAAGGCGGAGCCGGTCATCATTATGAGGGGCAGCTGCAAAACGGAGAAACGCTGGATATAGGTTTCTTTACAG
>CACZPV010000182.1 GCA_902783065.1 uncultured Ruminococcus sp. | reverse complement strand
TGCCTGAATAAACGGATTCAGGCAGTTATACAGCCCAAACATTGAATCAGTAAAAGTAGATGACTGATAAATTTGCTTTAGTCAATGCGGCAGTGGGTATTAGTAAGGGTCCATCGTCACGCTGCCCGGCAACTAAGAAAATTGTTTTAGTCCAAGATGACAAAAGGACAAAAAAAACTGTTTAGGTGTAGATTATTTTGGATAATAATGTTATAATCAAAGCAAATTTATAATTCCTGAGTAGGATTGATAGAATGAACAAGGAATTAACAGACTATTTAGAAAATAACGGCATCGGTTTTAATCCGGTAAAAAAACGTGCTGAATTTATTCCTGAGCCCTCAGAAGGCAGCAAAAACAAAGTCATTGCATATTTTCTTTCCGATAGTATGTATGTATTTGTGTACAGCATCGATCACAGCAGTATCCCCGATCACGGACTGAAACTGCGTAATGAGGGAAGATATCTTCGTGTAAACTGCTGCAAAAAAGGCAACTGTAAATTCACAAGTAATGAACAAACCTACACCCTTTTTGCCGGAGAAACTGTTATGGATTATAACGACGGAAATGACGGTGCATTTGTTTTCACAGCAGACGAGTATCTCGGCGTGGAAGTTATTATGCAGGTCGATAAGGTTATTCATGAACATCCAATTATGGCAGCTCTGAAAAAATCTGTAAAGCGTATGGCACTGCCCGATTATGCCACGAAAATCAATTCGCTGTATTTTGTCAGTGAATCAGAACTTACTTCACGTATTCTGGACGATATCGTAAAATATGCATACAAAGATACCGACAGCGAGGTTATTCTTGTAAAAGTGGCAGAACTGGCTTATACAGTAGGAAAAGATCTGGAACGGCAAAAAAAAAGCAAGACCCATTATATCTCCGGATCTCAAAAGAAAATTGCACAGGAAATTCATAATAACCTTACATATGATTATGGAAAAAAATGGACAGTTAAGTTTTTTGCCGATAAGTACCGGTTAAGCGAAACTACCATTAAAAATTATTTTCACAACGTCTATGGATGCGGATTCAAGGAATATCAGATTCAGGTTCGTATGGAAAATGCTGCTGAAATGCTGGCAGGCTCTGCAAGCAGTATCGGAGAAATTTCTTTGCTGTGCGGATATTGCAGTCAGGCTAAGTTCGGAGCAGCGTTTAAAAAATACTACAAGGTCACCCCTCTTGAGTATCGCCGTCTTGCCAGAATCAATTCCATTGAAAAATGCCGTATTGACGAAAACCAAAACACGGAGGATTGAAAACATGTACAAAAAATTCAGCAAATGTATGAAAAAGATCATTGCTGCGGCTCTGGTCATAACTCTTGTGGGCGGATTGACTTTTACAGGAACTGTTTCTGAGGTTATTCCGGCTTCCGTAACTGTAAATGCTGCGTCAGATAAAACAGATCTTGTGTATGATCTGACAGAGGACGGTACGCTTACCATACTTGATGGTACGTACAATAACCCGAATCTGGATGTAAGTAATGCTCAGTACCCGATCAAAAAAATTATTGCACAGGATAATGTTGTCCTGACAGGAAGCTGCAGATCTCTGTTCTACTATCAAAGCAATATAGAGGAAATTGATATTTCCAATGCTGATACCAGCGGCGTCACTGACATGGCTTATATGTTTTATAATTTACAAGACCTCAAAACTGTAAAACTCGGCAGCTTTAATACATCAAATGTTACAGACATGTCTCAGATGTTCGGGTATAGTTCTCATCTGACCTCTGTCACCTTCGGAAACGAAACCGATACATCTTCTGTTACAGATATGTCGTACATGTTCTGTATGTGTTATGATCTGTCAAGTGTTGATTTCGGAGAAAAGTTTTCTACTTCTTCTGTTACAAATATGTCTTATATGTTCTCAGACTGTAGTAATCTTACAGCATTGGATCTTTCTTCCTTCACCAACAACAATGTAACAGATATGTCCAGAATGTTCCAGAACTGCTACAATCTTAAGGATCTGAACCTGAGCGGTTTCGCTGTTCCGTATAATAAATCCACAATGCTGAACAATATGTTCCAGAATTGCTATTCTATTGATTATCTGGATCTTTCAGGCTTTGAATATACTTACAATACCTCGAATATGTTTTCAGGCTGCTCTGTCAGCAAAATCAAAAAGAACTCTAAATTTTCTATTTATGAAAGAGCTTATCTGGTAAACAAGGGGATCAGTCAGGATAAGAAAACCGAATTTCAGGGTTGGTATGAGGAAAATGACCCGGATACCATTGTTTCAGGGGATAACTCAAACGCTTCCATCAGCTCTGACAAATCAGGTACATTTGTGCTGAAAAAAGTAAGTACAGATGTTGATTATGCGGTAAGCAATGATACGATCACTCTGAAATGCGGAACGTTCAATGAGGGTGATATCGGAAGAATACTTAATTATGAAATCAAATTCAACAGCAATATAACAAAGCTTGTTGTGGAATCTTCCGCTGTAAAATTTGTTAACAGGGCTGATCTCGACAGCAACAGCTATGACGGATTTATGAAAGGTTGCGATAATCTTGTGTATGCAGATGTTTCCAATGCTGATATTTCCGGAGCTTCGAGCCTGCGGAATATGTTCAGCAACTGCTATAATCTTGAAACAGTTGTTTTCGGAGATCTGGATGCCTCTGCTATAACTGATATGAAAAATATGTTTTCAAGCTGCTATAAGCTTAAAAATGTTGATCTGAGCAGCTTGGACACGTCGTCAGTACAGGATATGCACTATATGTTCTATTACTGCAATAATCTTGAAAGTGTTACATTCGGAGGAAAATTCGTAACTGCCGCTGTTAAGGATTTTTCATATATGTTCTGCAATTGCGATAAATTAAAAAGTCTCGATCTTAGCAGCTTCGATACGTCATCAGCCACAAATATGAATGGGATGTTCCAGAGCTGTGATGTACTTGAAAGCGTTGCTTTCGGAGATAAATTCAATACTTCGTCCGTTGAAGACTTCTCAGGTATGTTCGAAGGCTGCACAGCACTGGACAGTATAGATACAAGCAATTTTGATACTTCTTCTGCGACCTCATTTAACAGAATGTTCAGCAATTGTACTTCGCTGAAAAAACTGGATCTCAGCAAATTTGATTCAACAAAAGCTTACGCTGAATCTCCGGAAGAATATGCTGATGATTTCTTCAGTAATGTACCGCTTGAAGAACTGATCCTTTCTGATAAATTTGTTATCAACGAGGACTGCTGTCTTTACAATTTTGATATCAATGAAGACGCAAGCGTTGAAGTGATTGGCTGGACAAAGAAAAATTCCGACGAGATCGTTTCGGGAGCCGGAAATTATGCCGTAATCAGCGGTGCGGGTGAATATAAAACAAAGACGGCAGAATTAAAATGGAAATATGAGTTTAATAATGACCGTACACTTACCCTGATCTCAGGTGTTTATAATTCTGAGATATTAGAAAAAGTAGAATCAGCCGCAGAAAGCCACTCCGGTGAATTAACCGATGAAGGAGGATATCCGGTCAGATTTGAAAAACCGTATTATCCATTTGTAGGAAATATGGTTGTAGAAGATGGTGTCGTACTGACAGGCGATTGTTCCGGCTTTTTTGATATATCCTGGAACTCTTATTCCTCGCTGACCTTTAAGGGACATATAAGTACCGAACATCTTACCAATATGAAAAATATGTTCGGTGTTAGTCATTCTGCTGTTACCATCTCAGGACTTGATCTGAAAGATTTCGATACCTCTGAGGTAACAGATATGTCCGAAGCATTTAAAGGATGCAGCCTTGAAGAATTGGATCTCAGTACATTTGATACAAGCAATGTAACCGATATGACCAGTATGTTTAGCGAAGCACGTGCAAAGAAGATTGTTTTTGGCGACAAATTCGATACATCAAAGGTTTACTCTATGGCAAGCATGTTCAAGGGATGCAGTAATCTTGAATCTCTTGATCTGAGCAATTTTGATACTTCTGCTGTTGGCGTTGTACCTGACGGACAATATGTAGATTATAATAATGGTATGATATCAATGTTCTCAGGATGCAGCTCTCTCGAAACACTGAAACTCGGAAGTAAATTCAATACAGAAAATGTATCTTATATGGATTATATGTTCAAGGGCTGCTGTAAACTCGGGTCGATCGATATTTCATCTTTCAATACAAAGAAAGCAGTTTCTATGAAAGATATGTTCAAGGACTGCAGCAGTGCATCTGAGATAATTCCGGGTGATAATTTCAGTATCGAAAGTGTAACCGGCAGCAATCTGG
This sequence comes from uncultured Ruminococcus sp., assembly GCA_902783065.1. GTDB lineage: Bacteria > Bacillota > Clostridia > Oscillospirales > Acutalibacteraceae > UBA1213. Next base: position 5,014 of record CACZPV010000182.1, on the reverse strand, counting down.
AGGGTATGTTCTCGGGATGCAGTTCGCTTCGTGCAATAGATCTCAGCAATTTCAAGAATAGCGGCGGAGAATATGACAATAAAGTCGATTCTATAAGAGAAATGTTTAAGGACTGTTCTTCTCTGACTAAAATAGATCTTTCTGCAATGGATATGAGCGGGATTTACGATGTAAATAGTGCATTCAGCGGTTGTGTGTCTTTACAGGAAATCAGCCTTCCTGAGGTTTCGATCAGTGACGGCGAGTGGTCAAGCGGAAATTTGTTCGAAAACTGCGGTAAGCTTGTTAAGCTTAAGGTTCCGGCAAATGTTTCGTTCAAAGAAGTACATAAGCTTGAAAACGCAAATGTTGTTTATACAGGCTGGCATAAAACCGGCAGCGACGAGATAGTATCCGGTACTGAAACATATGCAGTATTTACAGCACAGGGCGATGAAAATGAAAATTTCATAACCTATGAACGTGATTACAAGGATATTGTAAATACAGTGATCAATGGTGCAAGCCTGACACTTAAGGGTCAGATCGGTCTTAATTTCTATGCTGTATTCCCTGAGGAAATTCTTAAGGACGCTGATGCATATGTTGTTCTTAACGGTCCAACAGGTGAACAGAAATTGAAAATTTCCGAAGCCATCTTTGACAGAAAATCAGGCTACAGATTCACTTACAAGTTAGCTGCGAAGGAAACCGGTGATAGTGTAAGCTTTAATGTATATAACGGAAAGGACGAAAAACAGGATCTTTATAAAAATAATGGTGAAGAAATTGTTAGTATTGAACAAAACAACTTCTCTTACAGTATAAAGGATTATATCAACACAGTTATAAACAGCAGCGATCCGGATTCCAATGATAAACTGGTTAATCTTGTAAAGGCACTGAATACCTATGGATCCTATGCACAGCAATACTTTAACTATAAAACTGACTCAGCTTCTGCCGATAACCTTCTTGATATTTCGGGAATGACAGAGGACGATTTCAGCAATTACAATTATTACTGCAGTGAGGAGCTTCCTGATAATCTGACATTCAGCGGATATTCCCTTGTTCTTAAGTCCGAAACATCACTAAGATTCTATTTCATATGCGAAAATATTGCTGCCCACAGCTTCAGTTATTATGACAATAATACTTATTCGTACATACCTCTGACTCCTGTATCGGTTGGAAATAATAAGTATTATGTATCGTTTGATAATATTTATGCTATGGATCTTGGAGATAGTGTTGGTTTCAGTATTGATGATAATATATATATTTCTGCCAGCCCTATGGCTTATGCTCATTCTGTTCTTAAGATCTATGGTGAAAGCACGATTCCTGAAAAAATCAATCTTTGCAATACAGTAAAGGCTATGAAGCTGTACTATAATGCAGCAGATGAGTTTTTTAACAATTAACCGATTGTAAAAAGGCGAGGGTTTGTGCCGCCGCAAGCGGCACAAACCCCGCACCGAAAATTAAAAAGTATTCGTTTTCGATGCAAAAGCTGCGAAAATGACGGATCACAGCGGAGAAAAATTGTAAAACACATGATATCAAAAACCGCATGGATAAAGGAATTTCATACTTTTACGATTGACTATTTTTAACAATTAAAAGGAGAGTGAAAGAGAATGAAGGAAAAATATATTCCTGCTGATGCAGAGGTAATCACATTCGTGACAGATGATGTCATTACAGTAAGCAACGGTTCTGATGAAACAGAAATTATTATCCCACAGTAATTAATCAGTGTTGCGGCGGTCAAAGCTTTGTACTTTGACCGCCGTATAGCTTCACTTATCAAGGCTGCAGCCGTCCACTACAAATCCCCCATTCCCTGTGGGAAGGGGCAGGGGGATGGGCAAAAGATGCGCTTAGTATGTACAAACAGTTTGAACGAGATACTTACAAAAGTCCGAAGTCAGGAAAAAAAGAACCGTAAGAGAAAATATCCTCTTATGGTTCTTTTTTTACAGCTGTATCAATTCAGGCATCCGGAATAGATAGATCAAGCCCGCCTAAATCTATATCGCTGGTTTCTTTCTCTGTAAAATCAGTCGGAAGAACAAGATCGTTTTCATCAATCTTTACTGATATTTCGTTGATATTGAAGTCCATTTTTGCGGTATCAGTTTCAACATGGATTATTTTGATAATACCGTCATTGTCAAAATACACTTTTACATCGGTTGTTTTATCATCAGTTTTCCCAGATGATTCAGAAGAAGCTGAAGCCTTGCTTTTGACAGTGTAGCTCTCAAACTGATAGGTTTGCTCTTTATATTCTTCACTGCAGCTGCCATTAAAGGTAACTTCTTTTTCATCCGTATTACTGATCATGGAATCTGCATCAAAGCCATCCAGCATACCGCCTGTCATACTGCTGAAATTTTCAAGTGCATTGCTGGTTTCGGTATTTCCGGCTTTGGAGGCTTCTTCCTCTGATTTTTTTACCTGCTCCGCAGTCTGCATTACCTGATAGGTTTTGTTTCTGGTATTAAGAGAATAAACACCTGTTTCGTTTTTAAGAATATCAAAGGAAAATATTCCCATATCCAGCTTGATCCTGTAATTCTTATCCGCATTTTTAATTATGCCGATGCTCATGCTGCTTGTCAGTTCCGAAATGTCAACTGAAGAAGAAGCTTCTGAACTTTCCTGGGTTTCATCCTTGACTTCCTCTATACCAAAATCAATTTTGAGGTTTTTATTTTCCATCATCTGTACGGCATACCTGGTCAGCGGACCAAGCTTTTCCATATCAATTTTTTCTTCGATGGTTTTTTGAATATCCGGATCCGGATCAAGCTCCTGCTCAGCCACCGGACGTGATATTATTTCCGCCGACTCCTCATCCTGAGAGACATTATCGGATACCGAAACAGATTCAGCAGTCACAGATTCGGCAGATGAAGCTTCCTTATTGTCGTTATTACTGCAGGCAGCAACAGATAAAGCGAGCAATGCTGTCAGCAGTATGGCTGTTAATTTTTTCATCAGATGCAACTCCTTTACATATTTTTGGGCGAAGTCATATGTCATTTTTCCGCTTACAGCAGTGTTAAGGAACAAAATTCACTAACCATCGGATACGATACGGAGCGAAGCCGTTGAGAGGATTCCTTTGGTTTCGCAGTAAACCAGATTTCCGGATTATCGTATTTTTCCTGAATGACATCTTTTGACTTAAGATCATTATTTTACAGTCAGTTGTTTTTACAAACCAATTCAAACAATGTCCATAAGTAGATTGTACCATATATTAATGTCAATTTCAAGAAAATTGTGCCGCCGTGTTTACCCTGGGGGAAACCTTTTGTTTAAAAACAAAGGGTTATCCCCCAGACCCCTTTCCTAAAAAAACTGAAAATATTCATACGTTCTAATCTCAAACCATTTGATCGCAACAGGAAATACCAAACATTGAATCTACAATATCAGACGACTGATGAATTTGTTTTAGTTTAAGTAGTTGCAGGTATTAAACTGGCAGCGGCGGCTCGCTGGCTCCAGCTGGCTCCAGCTATTGCTTCATTTTCGTTGACTTTTATTATTTTTTGTCATAAAATATAAATTAATCATTTACATTGCTTACTTAATAATGCAGCACGCAATTCCATTCATCATCTGAGATATGTGTTTTTACTGCGAAAACATTTATTTTTTCAGCAGATTGTAAAGGCGGCACAAAACCCGCTCCGACAGTCAGAGAATAGTCATTTTCGACGCAAAAGCAACGAAAATGACGGATCACAGCGGAGAAAAATTGTAAAACACATGAATATAGGAATTTCAGACTTTTACAATCGACTGTTTATTTTTTTATAATGGAGGTACTTGAGTTGAAAATAAGCGTATTATTAACGAAAATGTGTTCAATTTCCCTTGCGGCAGCTTTGCTGGGCGGATTTCAGGTAACTGTTTTGCCTGCTCTTGACGGCACATATACCGGTATCGTGGCTGATGCTGCGGAATATGGTGATTTTGAGTATTCTCAGCAAACTGATAACGGCTCTGTTACAATTACCGGATACGTGGGTAATGGCACTAGTGTTATTATTCCCGCAAAAATCAACGGATGTAAAGTGACAACTATCGGTGAGTGTGCATTCCAGAACTGCGAAAGTGTTACAAGCGTAAAGATACCGGATAGTGTGACTGATATTGGTTCAAAAGCTTTCGCTTTTTGCAAAAGTCTTACAAGCATTACTATACCTGATAACGTTACTGATATTGGTGATTATGCGTTTCGTAACTGCAGCTGTCTTTCAAACATAAAGTTTGGAAAAGCTGTAAAAAGCATTGGTAAATATGCGTTTTATCGATGCTACGGTCTTACAAGCATAACTCTGCCGGATAATATTACAAGTATCAGCGAATCTTTGTTTGAAAATTGCACCAATCTTAAAAATATTACTATTCCCGGCACTGTTACCAGCATTGACAGTTATTCGTTCAAATTCTGCGAAGGTCTTACAAACATAACTTTGCCGGAGGGTGTAACAAGTATTGGCAAAGATGCATTCTGTGGCTGCAGAAGCCTTACAAGCATAATAATACCACATGGTGTAAAAACCATCCAGAATGGTGTGTTCTGTGAATGTATCAGCCTTACAAACATAACTATACCTGACAGTGTAACAAGCATACGGGATGGTGTGTTCTGTGGCTGCGACAGTCTTACAAGCATAAAAATACCGGATAGTGTGACAAGCATTGGAGAAAATGCAATAGCAGAGTGCGAAAATCTTAAAAGCATAACTGTACCGGAAAGTGTAAAGGATATAGGTGACTGTGCGTTTGGATATTATTATAGTTATGATATAGGTGATTATGATAAAATCAACGGTTTTACCATTTATGGCGCCACCGGATCTGCTGCTGAAATCTATGCAAAAAATAACGGTTTTAAGTTTGTTGAAACAGAAAAACCACTTGTAAACAATACCACTGTAAGCAAAACAAAATTTATTGCAGGTGAAACTATTACCGTAAAAGGTGCGGCAAGCGGCGGCACTGCACC
>CACZPV010000181.1 GCA_902783065.1 uncultured Ruminococcus sp. | reverse complement strand
TATTACTTCATATCTGCCAGGTTCCTTTTTACTCGGAGTTAATGATATAATGCCAAGAAATATCTGAGAGTTCTGCTCGCCTTTTTTATAATCGTCATACGCATTCATAATATTCCGGATAAGGCGTTCCCACTCTTTTTTTCTCCAGTCATAAGGCCTTTGGTGATCGGGGATGACTAACTTGTAGTCGTTGAGTTCATCATGTATTTTCTTCAAAGAAAAAATCGCATTTTTGTTATTCTTTTCGTTCATATCAAACACATCCTTTTGTTTATATTCTGAATCTTTCCGGTAGTTTATCTGCCGCCGGACAGCCTTTGAAAGCGTTTTTGTCTATTTCCGTTACGGTATCCGGAATAACGACCGAAGTCAATGATTTACAGCCTGAAAAAGCTCTTTCTCCGATTTTTTTGACCCCGTAAGGAATCACAACATTTTTTAACGATGAGCAGCCGTAAAAAGTTCCTTCCTCTATTTCATTTATTCCTGCAGGCAAATGAACAGTTTCAAGTGATATACATCCGGAAAAAGCGCCGCCTCCTATTTCTGACACACTATCGGGAATATTGATAGATTTCAGGCCGACACAATTAAAAAACGCGGTATTGCAAAGAGTTTTTAAACCATCATGGAAAATGATAGATTCGAGCTCCGGGCACTTGCTTATCCTGCTCAGATGACCGTCATAGCCTCCTGTAGAAATATCTACGAAAGCTAACCCGCATATGGCTTTTGTTCCTTTTTTGATTACTACTGTTGTGTGCGGCATCATCTCGCCTTTATAGTGCAGATAGCAGTTATTATAATATATATCGCCGTCAGGCTGATTACTATACAATAATGTGCTTTTTAATATCTCATAAGCAGGAATAATATCTGTCGGATATATTATATTTTCAATCTGACAACCCAGAAAAACATCAAAACCTATTTCACATTTACCAGAAATACGCACCTCCTTAAGTTCTCCACAGTAAGAAAATGCACGATCACCAATTCGCTTAACTGAATCCGGAATAAATATACTTTCCAATGATGAACAGCCCATAAAAGCACAGTTATCAATATATTCAACAGAATCAGGAATAACGACAGATCTCACATTGGTATTTTTAAAGAATGCTTTTTTAGAAATGCACACTGCTGTTTTGGGCAAAACGATTTTCTCACAATTACAATCTGAAAGAGCAAAAATAGCATTTTCCTGATATCCGATATATCGTATATTATACTCATCTGGTATTGACAAGGTTTTTACAGCATCCCCTCCATATTCCACCTTATGCAGGACTCTGTACACATCCTTATTTTTTTCATCCTGACATTCCTCAAGTATCATGAGGAGCATCTCAACTGGTTTCAGAACTGCAAAAGGATTCATGGATATAATTTTATCCTCAAGACTGTTATTCCATGACTTTTTTCTGCACTCATCGAATATCTCGTTATCTTTAAGTTTGCGATAGAAAAAAGGGCGGGGCATATATCTATGTAAATCGTATAAATCAGTTAATGCTAGTTTCTGATCGTATTCAGTTAATGCCAGTTTCAAGCAGCCATCAAAAGCTACTCTTTCTACTTCGCTTTTGTTTTCTGCATCAATAAGCTTTTCACAGCCGCCAAAAGCAAAATAACCGATATTTCTAATTGAATCCGGTATATTAATTTCGGACAGGTTATTGCAACTTAAAAAAGCATTATCACATATTTCTACAAGTCCCTCACTTAATTTAACGCTTTTCAGATTTTTGCAAAATGCAAAGGATAACTCTCCTATACATACAACATTGCCTGGAATCGTTATTTCTTCAAGACTGATACAATTAGAAAAGGCATTTTTTTCGATTTGTTTCACGGTTTTCGGAATAATTACCCTTCTGATAACCGGATTATTCATAAATGAAAATGAGCCTATCACATTTATATTATCTGGTATGATTACTTCCGTTATATTCTGTTCAGGTATGTATCTTTTCAGAATACCATTTTCTATTTCAAAACTCATTTTATATTCTCCTTTTTGTGTTCTTCACAGATGGTTAAAAATAAAAGACAATATTATACAAAATAATTATACCATATTAGCATTTTTTTGCAAGTATTTCCATTCGTGTTAGTGCGTTTTTGTAGCCTTTAATGCAACATGACTCATATTTTCCATACGCTGACAGAGTTTTGTTTCAGTTCTTTAGTCACCACCTGTGTTCCTGCATACTGCCAGAATGCCTTAATGTCACGCATATACTTTTCAATGGTATTTTCGCTTTTTTCCTCAAATCTCAGATAGTTTCTGAATTCATCTATTCTTTCTTTGGTTATGATAAGTTCGTCCATAATGATTCCCTCCAGAAGTTTATATGTATAGTTGTATATAGTTTGCAACAACAACGTTTACAGTATACTATATATCCCTCTGAACCAAATAAATATCAACGGGCAGGGTCTATATTTCATTTATTCCACTGTAGAATTATTCGCTTATATATTGTTTGAGAAAGACAAGAAAACAGTGCAGTACCTTTTGAGGATAGATTAAGGTACTGCACTGTGTTTTTTATTTTTTTTATTTG
>CACZPV010000180.1 GCA_902783065.1 uncultured Ruminococcus sp. | reverse complement strand
TGTTTTTTATGAAAACAAAAAAACTGACAGCTTTATGTATGGCACTTGTTATGACATCGGTTTCTGCTGTTTCCGTATATGCAGCTGAAATCACGAATGAAAATCCCAATGGACAAACCGAGGTTATAGCTAAGATAAACGGTGTTCAGCCTGGTAATGTAAAGTATACAATTGAAATTCCTGATGTTGTTGATTTTGGTGATCTCAGTGTTCCTGCAGATACAACCGTGGATAATTTCAAAGATGTCAATTTTACATTGAAATTAACAGAACTCGAGGGACTTGATCCTGACAGTCAGAAAATTCAGGTCTATGTACGTGATCAGGATGCAACAGTTGATGATTATAAGGACTTTACAATTACAAATAAGAGCAATAGTTCAGTTTCATTCAATTACGATGTATATAATGTATCCGGTAATGCTTTCAATCCTGATACCAGCATAAATGTTGACCGCGGTAATATGAGTTCAAGTGCCGGCTTTTTATATACACAGTTTAGTAACCTGAATGAAGAAGTGACAGGTACTCTCCGTCTGGATCAGAATCAGCTTGCTGAATATAATCTGGAGAATATTGTCGGTGATTACAGCGGCTATATGGTATTCTACAGTAAAATAACTAGTGTTTAATGTGATGAAAGGTTCCGGCTGAAATGAAAAATTGCATATTAAAGAGCGTGTGTGTATTTTTTCTGCTGTCAGGTCTTTTATTGCTATCTGCTTCTGTCATAGTATCTGCGCAAAGCGGACACGGCGGCAGAACAGAGGTGATTGCCCGTATAGAATCGGAACCATCGGCTGAAAGCGAAGAATCACAGCCCTTATCAACGACCCCTGAATCAGAACCATCAGATACAACCACGGTTCAGACAGGTGAAATGATCGCATGGTATGCTGTTTTTATCCTGTTTATTTCGGGAGGTACAATGGTTTTGTTATGGTCTGAAAACGATGAATCCAATGAATAGAATATGCCTTACGGATCAGCATTTATGATGCCGGTATTTTTCTTATATTAGAATACCCTGTAAGCAGACAGTGAAAAAACAATTAGTTGAAACTCCACCTTGCTGTACAGCAGGGTGGTTTTTTATGCGGCGAAATAGAACTCCATCAGCGGCACGCCGGTCGGGTAGTGTAAAATTTTTCCGGGACTTTTAATGCAGAAATAATATCAGCAGTTCAGTCTTGAAAAAGCCGGGCGGTGCAGGAGTAAAATTATTCAGACCATCAAAGCCGTGAATCGCGACACCGGCGGCACGCCGGCCGCCCGCTTTTGTTTGTATTGTACCGCACTACTGTATGATATAATACTGAAATACTGTTACTAAAAGCCATACACAATTATGATAATTATGTTGTAATAGTGTGGGAGGTGCGATCAGTAAAATAATTTATAAGCATCTTAAACCAAAACAACGTACAGAAAGCCTGTGCTGTGTTTTGACCGGGTGAATACCGATTCCGTGATTCTCTCCCTACGTTACGGGTAGGTTGTCGTACCGAAAACGGAACTGCATTTTTTCTCATAGTTTTGCCTGAAATCAGCGGTTTATCTTATTAAAAAATATTGAAAATTACCATTATTTTTTGTTCATTAATCAAATATAGTGTATAATTTAGAGTAAAACTATCAACAAATCTCGAAGCGGACATAATAATGAACGACTATGTAGCTGAAAGGTATGGAAACAGCAAAAGTTTGACTGCATTCTCTAAACGGGCTTTAGTTTTTTCAGAAAGGGGGATCGCACAGGTAATCTTGCCGGAAACCGCCAAAGCCGCCGGAGTAGGAATAGTGACGCTGTCCCGTTATTTCCCGACAAAAACGGATTTGGTTGTCGCTATCGATACCTGTAAGCTGAATGAGGTTATTGATTGACACAATAACCTTTTGTCTGCGGAAGATAATGAAAGGCTCACTGGAGCAGAGTATCTGAGATCCTTTGTGGATACGTTTCTGGAGCTTTAACGTAATCACAAGTATATTCTTAGTTTCAACTACAATTTCAACAGCTTTGTATGCGGTGCGGAGTGAACGAATGAGCAAAAGCTGCCATATCTGCAAATGGTAAATAAGCCGTGCGAACTGTTCCGCGAGCTTTACCGGCGCAGAACTAAGGACGGCACAGTTAACACAGACATCTCAGAACAAACAATATTTTCAAGAATGTTTCACATTATGTCAGCGGCTGTCATGTGCTGCGCGGCGGGGCTTGCAGTGGTAAATTAAAGCGAGTTTGTTATGCTGGCGGAGCTGCTGCTGCTAAGATTTACGAAAAATCAGATGAAGATCATCATCTGAAATCTGAGGAGGAATTATCATGAAACAAACTTGTAAGCGAACGCTGAGTATCTTGCTTTCACTCACCATGATACTCAGTCTGTTCACCATCATCCCGATCGCATCGGAGAGTGCGGCTCTGTCTGTTACCGATTCGAGTATCATCACGGTTTCTGAGGCGCTGCAAAACTATAAAGATGATACGGACATGGACGTTCAAACCCAGCGCATCTATTTTCAGATGCCTAATGGCTCACGCGGCCCGGTAGCTGATTATGACATCACGATCAACAAAGAAATAGTTGATCCTGATACCGGATTTAGTTCTTACCAGGAGGAAACTATCCTGGAACAAGGGCAACAATTTCTTTCCTGGGAGAATGAGTATAACTTGATCAACGGTGTCAGCAATCCGGCAATCTACTGGTACAGCGGATCCGCAAACTGTCAAAATTACAGCGACATCGGCTGGGTTGGCTATCGCATGGAGATAGCAGACGCCGATCAAGGTATTTTTTATGCCGATGTGCCGCTTGATGTGCAAAACATTATTATCAACAACGGCATCGACGGAGGAACTGATACTGAAGATCCGATCTTTAGTATGTCAGCACAAACTATCGATATTGATTTACAGGGTGCCCATGAATACGATTATGACTCGCTGCCGTATGGCTCTCCCGATTCTGAAAGCTTTGATGGTTGTATCTTCATCCTCGATCCCAACCAACTTAGTATGAATCAATACGGAAATGTTATTTCGGGCGGCAACTGGTATGTCTACTATGGCAACGGCTGCTACGGCGGAGAGTTTGAAAAAGGTTTAAACAATAATTATGATTATTCCTGCGGAACACCCGGATGGACAGGTAATATAGAAGACTACTGCCAAAACCCCGATCACTTTGAAAAAGTCTTCCACGTCAACTATCAACAGCCTGAGGAGACTGTCTACACCGTCGTGGGTTCCTCAGAGAGCTTTTTAGGCTCCTTATGGGACATTAGTAATGCAGCCAACGACATGACCGAGGACAATTACGGCTTTTACAACATCACTTACAGCAATGTTGAGCCGGAAGACAATATCGAGATCTGTGTCGTCAAGAACCACAGCTGGAATGAATATTGGGGCGACGAAAATGGTAATTCGCTTTTGTTCAGCGTTAAGGAGCAATGTGATGTGACCGT
>CACZPV010000179.1 GCA_902783065.1 uncultured Ruminococcus sp. | reverse complement strand
TGCCGACGCACCGTATTTAAGCGTTAATATACTTAACTGTATCATTCCTGCAGCAGTTGCCATTGTATTCTCATGGATCATGAGAGGCATCTGTTCTGTCAGCGTGAAGAGGGCATTTGCCACATCGACCGAAAATAGTGTGGATTTGAACAAAAACAGCATTAAAAAGGACAAGCTGCAGGAAAAGAAACAAGAAAAGAAGCAGGAAGAACTGAAAGACAGTAAGGCAATGAGCGAAATCATCATCGCGGTGGCAATGATATGGGAACTGCTGAAAGGCAGTGCCGATCTGAGTGAAAGTAGCATTGCCGATGCCGCAGATAAGCTGAGGAAAATGCTGAAAGACGGTGCGGATCTGAGCGAAAGCAGCATTGCCAATGCCACAGATAAGCTGAGAAAAATGCTGAAAGACGGTGCGGATCTGAGCGAAGGAAGTATAGCCTCTGCGGCGGATAAGCTGAAGAAAATACTGAAAGACGGAACGGCATTGAACGAAATCAGCATTGCCGCAGTCATGCTGCGGGAAATGTTGAAGGACGGTGCTGTGCCATGCGACGAGATTTTCAAGCGGATGAACGCGGTGGGAATAAACGAGCGTTCGGTTGAAAAAGCGAAAAAAGAGCTCGGTGTGAAGTCGTTCCGGAAGGAAAAGGTGCGGTTCTGGCAGATTTAACACCGCCCCCCTCAATGTCGTGATTCTGTCGAAAACTGTATATCCAAGCTGACGATGCTCAAGTTCATAGCCTTAAGACTGCCAAACTATAAGTATTGAGCTTTTAAATTGTATGTTGGTTACTTATACTGCCCTGATGCTCATATTTGTCTTTCAGGTATGAGTATCAGTCTCCGGAAGTCGCAAAATCTATCAACGACAAGTAGCACTTTTGATGCTCCGCGTCAAAAGTGCTTTTGCCTTACTTATGTAATAATAACAAAATATAATTCAATGAAATAATAATTTCACATCAAGAAAGGGTTTACCAATAAATGTTTATGTATTTAAAAGGATACCGACACAGATTCACTCGACTGTTGATCGCTGTCGCAACCATATCCCTTGCCTTGATCCTTTGCTTTTATGGTTTGTTCCGAAACGATCTGACTGCAATCAGTGCACAGCTCTCTAATTACGACAGCGCGGATTACAACACGATTTATCTTCTCAACTATGGCAAGCGATTTGAGAATGAATGTATCTTTCCCGATACAGATATTCAGTTCTTTATTGATGCTGACAAAACGACAAGACTATCCGTTATAAGCGTGATGAAGGAAGATAACGCTGTCTATACTTTGGATTACCTTGATGTGTTTTCTGAAATAAACGGCAGAGATATCTGCATATCTGAAAACACTGCCAAACAGTATGCCATCAGTTCAGGCGACGTAATTTACGCAGAGTATCCATATTCCTCAGTGCTTGTTCCTCTTACGGTTAAAAAAGTCTGCTCCACAGAATTTGATTATCTGAATCCTGATATTGAGCGTGCTGTCGGGGTGGTTTTTGTTGGGTACAACAAACAATATGAGGACAGTACCGTGGCAAAATATTTGCTTTTTGCCAAAACGTCCAAGGTGGATTCCTTGGCAAAGTTTCCGCAGATAATAGGTGATGTTATCAATAAATCTAAAAGCAAATCCACTATGATTATGCAGGCGGCACCCTGCTTTGAGATATTGCTGTTCTTTACTGTGATGGCAATGATCGCCGCACATATGCTGTTTTTTCGTAAATCCGAGGCTATATTGAAACGATGTTATCTCAAGGGTATGAGCATTAAACTTATTACTTTGATCCTGTTCTTTGAGAAGTTTGTGTTCTGTGTTGTTCCGTGCGCGGTGATACAGTATCTGATGACATCCACTCTTGAAGCCGGATGTATAAGAACGGCGTATCTGCTCTTCCCTGTTATTGTTTACGGGATTTATTGCATTGTATCTTTTGTTGCCGCTGGTAAGAAATTCAGTAAGAAAGGCTGTAAATTGTATGGAACTACTGTCAGTAAGTAATCTTAATCTCTCTGTCGGAACCGAAGCTAAGATATTGAACAGTTCATTTACTGTTGAGTCCGGAGATGTATTGCTGCTCACCGGTCCGAATGGCTGCGGAAAGTCTACCATAATCAAATTGATAATGGGTGCAACCTTTGATTATAAAGATATTGAATGCTCGGACGGCACTATATTGTACAAAAGCGTCCACGATATTCTGCATGATGAAAAAGAAAATGAAGCGTTCCGCAGGGATGTCTGCTACATTTCTCAGGAGGATGAATTCGAATCCGACAGCGTGCTTGACTGCTTTGTGAATTCTATTTCCCGCCGAAATATAACCAATCCGGAAAAATACGTTTTCGATTTTATCATAAAACACCATATTGCTGACTGCTTTGGTCTTGACTGTGCCAATATCAGGATTGACAGAAAGTGCAAACGCCTTTTCCAAAAGCTCAAATTGACTCAGGAAGCACGTACTGATGATGTACTGAAAACGGTCAAATATATGACAATGAGTACAAAGCAGCTTAGCGGAGGTCAGAAAAAGCTGACTAATATTTTCTCAAATCTTATTCGCTGCGAATTCTGCAATCTCGTTATTCTTGATGAACCGATCAATAATTTGGATTATATAGCAATCCAAAAAAAGTATAAGGCAGTTGACAAGGGTGGTAAAATAGAAGCATAGAGGTGAGTGGTATGCTCAATAAGGAAG
>CACZPV010000178.1 GCA_902783065.1 uncultured Ruminococcus sp. | reverse complement strand
TGACCCATTTCTCTTCCTCTGAAACGAATCGAAACCTTTACCTTATCGCCGCTCTTTATAAACTTATGCGACTGATTAAGCTTCGTATTGAAGTCATGTGTGTCGATATTGAGGGAAAGTCTGACTTCTTTAATATCAACAACTTTCTGATTTTTTCTTGCTTCCTTTTCTCTCTTTGCCTGTTCAAAACGATACTTACCGTAGTCCATGATCTTACAAACTGGCGGCTGTGCCTGCGGTGCGATCTTGACCAGATCAACACCTGCCTGTTCTGCAAGGCTGAGAGCCTTGGAAGAAGACATGATTCCGAGTTGGGAACCATCGGACCCGATTACTCGTACTTCCTTATCACGAATTTCCTCATTAATCTGAATTACCTGTCTGCTAATGTTAAAGCACCTCCAAAACAATATCAGAACAAACATAAAGCACGGACGCTTTCATCACGTCCGTGCACAAAATCCGTACTTCACCCACAAAAAAGGCAAAAACCGATATTGACCCGCAGCAGACGTTACCCTACAGGTGAAAGCCCGAAGACCTTACTTTGTTTTACCATAATAATATACCACGCTTTACCTCCGTTGTCAAGAGGAAGGCATAGAATTTTTTAAATTTTTTATCTGCATTCAGCAATACAATCCTCGCCGTCGCAGGGAATCTCATCACTGTCCTCAGCAAGAGCAGCCTTTATCACAATAGCACACTCAAGACGCTTTTTTTCAAGTTCGCATGAGGTTTTATGAGATTTTCTGACATCGCCTTCATACTGGAAATTGTTAGCATTGCAGCCTCCTGAACAATAGAATTTTGCCCAGCAGTCTTTACAGTTTTCTTTGCTGTATACATTTGCTCTGGCAAAGTCCTCCTTCATTTCGGTGTTGAAAGTACCGTCATTAAGGTTACCCATCTTATATTTCTCATTACCTACAAACTGGTGACATGGATAAATATCCCCCTGAGGTGTAACTGCAACATATTCATTGCCGCACCCGCAGCCGCGCAGCCGTTTAATTGCACAAGGTCCCTGATTAAGATCAATCATAAAATGGAAGAAATTATAATAATCGCCCTTCCTGCGTGAATTAATTATTGTATCCGCAAGCCGCTCATATTCCTCAAAAACCCTCGGCAAATCTTCATATTTAATACTGTAATCAAGTTTTGGGTCTGATACTACCGGCTCAATAGACAGCTGATCAAAACCAAGATCGTGGAAATGCAATACATCGTTTGTAAAATCAAGATTGTATTTAGTAAAGGTTCCACGGATATAATAGTCTTTATCACCTCTGCCGGCAACCAGTTTCTGATATTTTGGCACAATAACATCATAACAGCCCTTGCCGCCGGCAGTCACTCTCAGTCGGTCGTTAACTTCTTTTCTGCCATACAGCGACAATACTGCATTATTCATTTCACGGTTAATATACTCAATTTTTTCATCATCAAGCAAAAGTCCGTTGGTTGTAATAGTAAAACGAAAATTCTTATTATATTTTTTTTCTATACTTCTGGCATATTCAACCGTCTGCTTTACTACATCAAAGTTCATCAGCGGTTCACCGCCAAAGAAATCAACTTCAAGATTTCTTCTCGTACCGGAATTGGTAATTATAAAATCAATCGCCTTTTTTGCAGTTTCAAGCGGCATAAGACATCTTCCCTGACCAAAATCTCCTTTTGCCGCAAAACAATACTCACACCGCAAATTACAGTCATGTGAAATATTAATACACATTGATTTTACAGGCGCCTTTGTCATCATATCAGCAAACTGCTCATAATCATCGGGTGAAAACAGCAAACCGTTTTCATACAGTTCAAACAAAGCTTCATAAGTATCGGCAATATCCTCATATTCATACCGATCCTTCAGTTCAGTGAAAATTTCTTCATCCGGCTCTTTGGTCATTGTTTCATTTTTTTCCAGAATATCAAGGATATCGTAGGCAACATCGTCCAACACATGAACTGCGCCGCTGTGTACGTCAAGGCAGATATTATATCCGCCGAGTTTATATTTATGT
>CACZPV010000177.1 GCA_902783065.1 uncultured Ruminococcus sp. | reverse complement strand
TTATTCGAGATCTCGAATAAGATAGATTATTCTCTGTATAGAATTATTCGAGGAAATTGGTAAAAGAGGCTGATTTCAGCCGTTTTATGGAGATTTCCTCGAATAATCTTTACGCTGCTATCTATTCAGAAAACTTGGAATATTGCTTTTTTCTTTGGTTTCCTCTGAGGTTTCAGGGAACCATTTTGACGCCCAGTTTTTCAAATCCTCATCCATCTTCTTTTGAGACAGGACGGCATAAAGCTCTGTTGTATAGACGGATGAATGACCGAGAAAGGTGCGGATGACTTCCATCGGGATACCTGACTCAAGCATATGCGATGCTGCCGAGCGCCGCATGGTATGCGGGGTGTAATCGTCACTCCTGAATTTGTCGGGGTGTTCCCGCTTTGCTTTGGCAATGTATTTTTTGTAGACTTCTTCAATTGCAGACACAGACATTTTTTCATGTGTCTGCGACTTAAACAGGTATGCTTCAGGTTTGTCGGCGATGCCTCTATAACGGATATATCCCTTAATCAATCGGGCACATGGTTCAGAAACCCAGACCGTTCTGGATTTTCCGCCTTTGCCTTTTATGATATCAATGTTGGCACCTCCATTTTTGTTAAAGCGTACGTTTTTAACTTTGAGGTTGCAAGTCTCTTCGCAGCGTGTCCCTGCCCCATACATTGTTGACAGAAGCACTTTATCGCGCCTGCCGATTTCTGTATGATCGCTGGGCATTGTCAGAAGTATTTGCACTTCATCCAATGTAAAAGTTGATTTTACGTTTCGTTGCGCTTTTTTCCGTGGGATTTTGTTAAGCGTATTTTTCAGGAAAGCCGCTTCAAGGTTGAAATTTCTGGCATATTTTGAAAAAGAATTCAAAGCCGCAAGTCTCTGGTTTCTGGTTCTGGCACTGCAATTCCTGCTTTCCTGCAACCAATCCAGAAAACCGGTTATGGTTTCGTAATCAAGTTTATCAAATGAAATCTGATCGGATGGGAGATTTTTATGCTCATACAGATAATCCAGCAGGAGACGGTATGTTGTCTTGTAGGATTCCACTGTTCTGCTGCTGCATCCTTTTTCCAGAGGAAGGTATGAATCAATAAAGTCCTCCATGATATCCAAAAAAGTGTATTTGTCAGTCATCGTAGCATACCTCCGGGAAAACTCCATCGCTGAAAACGGCAAATTTCTGAAATTCATCCATGAACATATCTGTGGTGAATTTCATATACCGTTCCGTTTCTTTCAGACTGTGGTGTCCGAGATAGATGGACAAGTACGGGACGGAATTATCTGTGTTGATTCCCATTGTTTCAAGCTGTTTGAAAGACCTTAATACAAATGTGTGCCTGAGGCAGTGGAAACACGGTCCGCGTTCGTATTTTCCTTTGGAAACCGTTATTCCGGATTTTTCGAGGATACAGGTGAAACGAAAATATATTTTCTCACTTTCCACATGCAGTGAATCATTTTTTCCGGGGAAAATCCATGCGTCAGGATCATCCGGAATACCGACCGCAAGGCAATATTTCATAAGAATTCCGGTCAAACTCTCGTGCATTGGCACAATCCGCTGTCTGCCGTTTTTTGCTTCTTCGATGGTTAATGTGCCTTTATCGGGATTGAAGTTTTTTTGCTTCAGACACACTACTTCAGATATTCTTAATCCGCAGCACAGAGCAATCCGGATGATTACCGGCAGCATAGCGCGCATATACGGGATAGAGTTGTTCCCCCTTGATGGGTATGAATCCGCAATCTCAATAATGCGGGCAGTTTCCTTTTCGCTAAAGATATATGGGATATAACTGTCATGCTGTTTCGGCACATCGGGAACATACGCTTCAACTCCGGATTTGATCAGATATTCTATATAAATCCGGATGGTGCACACTGCATGCACTATCGTGCTGTCAGAGCCATGAAGTCCTGTAAGCCATCCATCGACAGCATCCTTAGTGATTGAATGGATATCATTGTCCGACAGATAGTCATCGAAGCTTTTCAACTGTCGTCTGTTTACGGTAATAGTTCTTTCCTTTAATCCGGCAGCTCTCATCTGAAGAAATTGGTTTATAGAGTCAGCAAAAACGCTGTTAAACCGTACGTCCTTCATATGGTTGCCCTCCCTTCCAGCAGTTCTTTTAAGAAGCCGGTAGGTTCTGGTGCGGGAAGGGCACACTTCCTGAGATTGTCCAAGTCCAATGCGGCGTAATGCTGAATTACACTGGGATCGCTGTGCCCCAAAACATGTCTCACAACTTCGTAAGAAACGCCATCGTTCACCATAGAAGTTGCCACAGATGAACGGAAAATATGAGTACCATGCCTTCGCCCGTTGGGAACCACGCCCGTTTTTTTTATATATGATGTGGTGATCCTGCGAGTTACGCTTGTTGTCAATGGCTTGTAAGGCGCATACAGACTGAGGAATATTTTTTGTTCCGTAGAGTTCGGACGGCCATTTTTTATATAATCCTCAAGAGCATTTTTGATTTCAGGCATAAGAGGAAGGCTGTGATATTCCCCGGTCTTTTCCTGTGTGAATGATATCCGGCCGTTTTTGAAATCTACTTCATCAAATGTCAGTTTAACGATGTCTCCGGCACGCATTGTCAACCTTGAAGCCAGCAGTATAATACAAAGGTTTCTTTTCCCTGATATCGTAGAATTGTCTATGGATTCCTCAATTCTCCGGATTTCCTCCGGGCTGTACACCGAAGGCAACACAGATTTCTTAGGTGCTTTCGGTACAAGGTAGGAGTAGTCTTTTTCGATGTAAGCCGCTTCATGAATGAATTGCAGGAACTCCCGAACAAAGCGCCATGCATCTTTATTGCAGATTTTCAGACAGGCCTTAGCAACCTGTGAGGCTTCAATGTTGCCCGAACTGTTGCATCCGGATTGGCTGAGAAGACGGCAAAAATGAGAACAATTACGCATTTTTATTTCTACTGTAGACGGTCTGTTACCTTTTGCCCTGCAACAAGATGCATAATCATTTAGCGTCTCACTAAAACCGACTGGTGTCACTTTTACGTTTTTTGAATGGCGCGCTATAAAATTACACCCGTAAAATGCATCATTAACCTTATTGACGAAGGTAGCCAGTCCTTGACGTGTCGTTTTTTGGACATCTCTATTCTCATTAAAATCATAGATAAACCGCTCCCCGATTTCAGGGGAATAGTCATAACAGCCGTTTTGAGTCATATAAGACTCAAGCGCTGCAAATCTGAATCGCAGATAATGCTGATATGATTCGGAGTAGTGGCTTTCCTGAATCAGTGAGAAAAATTCCTGCTTTAAAGTAGAGATGGCATGATTTACTTTTTGCTCCATAAACGGAACCTCCTTATAATCAAGATTCTATTATTATAAGGAGAGTTTTGTTTTACGTGTGATTATTCGAGGAAATCTCCACAAAACGGCTGAAATCAGCCTCTTTTACCAATTTCCTCGAATAATTCTATACAGAGAATAATCTATC
>CACZPV010000176.1 GCA_902783065.1 uncultured Ruminococcus sp. | reverse complement strand
GAATGGTTATGCTTGTAATTCCTGTACAGCCGGAGAACGCCTCATATCCTATGCTTGTAACACCATATTCAATATGTACTTTTTTAATTAAGGTATTATTCTTAAACGGACTATCATTAGTGTAATAATCCTTCATTTTTCCAGTACCGGAGATGACAAGCAAAACATTATCATAAAGCTTATATGTCACATTATCTTCGTCGGAAACGCTCGAACCGGTTTCTGTTACTGTACCGCTGCCGTATGTTTCGGTATAATTTCCGTTGCCTCCATGCCCCTCCACGACATTTGCTGTCATAGTAGCTGTATATCCACCATCATCAGCAGTTGCAGTTATGGTGACAGTACCTGTTTTATGGAGAATAGGATAGTTGAAGCCCTCGTTAAAGGATACTATAGATTCATCCGAAGAGGAATATGTAACGTATTTGTTATCGGCATTTTCAGGTGTTATTATTGCATCTGTATTCTGAACAATGAAATCATCAAGTCCCCATTCGACAGATTCGCAGGGGAATGAAATACCGGTAACATGAACAGTTCCATCTGTCAGCGGATTATCTGATGGATTCATTATTGTTTCATAGAGATCATAATATTTTATGACGGTTTCTATCGTTCTCTGGGAAATCGTTGTTTCTCTGTCAAACAGCTCGACGAATTCCTCATACAGCAATTCATTTCTGTCCGAAAATGAATTTTTGAGCTTATTCCATAACCCTGCAAAAAGAATCTGGTTAGTAAATTTTTTTGTGAAACTATTGGCATATTTCTGGAACCTGAGCCAGTTGAGATAACCGTTTATCAGTGCCTGCGCATTTTCTTCTGTACGGTCATTTTCATATTCGGTTCTCAGACTCACAAGCGCTGTATCAGCGTATGTACTTAAAATATAAAGTGATGCAAGCTTGAGGTTTGAATCTGCGTTGTCATTATTATTGAAAAAATAATCAAGCGTTGCAGAACCTATTTTTATAGATGTTAGTATAACACCGACTTCCGCAGCGCCGGCTTCTCCAGCATATTTTTTTATCAGATCCTTTACACACTGATTCCAGAATTCCTGTATATACTCCTTTGACCATATTTCTGCTGCTGTATAAACTGATAAAGTAGCTTTGTCTGCATTGAAACGGAAAATCAGATTGTCAACAGCCGCACAAAGATCAACATCATCTGCTCCGGCTTCTTTTATCTTTTCAAGAAATTGTATCCTTGTTTCGTTTACCTCCTGTATAGCCATCGCTTTTGAGAGCTTTTTATAATAGCCGTAGCCGCCCTCATTCAGCACAGTATTTAGATCAGAGTATAATTCAGTATATTTATTAAGTTTATACATGTACCCGTAATTGTTTGAGAAATCAACAGCCTCTGAAAGAGTACAATCTCTCAGAATTCTGTCAACATTTCCCTCATAAAGTTTATCAGCTTCCTTTACAATGTCCTTGTATATTTTGGTGGAATACTTATAGGTTTTCTTTACAAACTCATCCTTGGTTTTTCCGCTGTCTGCTTCAAATGCAATGTAATCCATCAAAAGCGTTTCATAGAATATTTCCTTCCAGTTTGTCATTGTTACGAGATCGCCCTTTAGCAGAGCTTGTGATTCCTTCCAATAGGCGCTTGAAAACATCAATCCGAAATCGTCAGCAGTTGCTTCTGCCATATCTCTGTAGATTCTCTGAGATAGCAGACTCTCGCTCATTATCGGATTTGTACTGTCAAGGCCATCAATAACAGAGTCTGCGGCAAATATATCCGAACTATCATAGTGACTTCTTACATAATCTCCGAAATCTCCGTCAAATTGTGTGTATGTAGCATTTACTTCTACAGGAAACAAAACGCCGTTTCCACCTACAACGGTCATACCCAACACAAATAATAATGCAAGCATCAGACTGAGAGTTCTTTGTAACAATGTTTTTTTCATAATATCCCTCCCATGAGAATAAAATATATTGTATCTAACTTAAGTATATCTCACAAACCCATCAATGTCAACAAAGCAATAAAACATTTATAAATAATTATATCAAAGATACCCATGTTGTATTTTATGTTAGATATTATAACATATATAAATCACCAAGGTCGAGCCATAATAATGGTGAGGTGATACAAATGGACGACAAGCTGTTTCTGACCGGGAGAGCCCATTACGGTGAAGCCTTCTGGAAGACCATGCGTGGCAACGATGCTGCCTATACCGATCTCGCCGGTGCGAAACACAATTTCACCAACACCTATCTGCT
>CACZPV010000175.1 GCA_902783065.1 uncultured Ruminococcus sp. | reverse complement strand
TGATTGCTCTCGCTATGAGCGGCTGTCAGCGGGTTGTTATTGAACCGTCGGGACTTTTCGATACGGATGAATTTTTCGATTCCCTTCGGGAAGATCCTCTTGACAGATGGTACGAGATCGGGAGTATTCTTACAATAGCTGATGCCGGACTGGAAGAAACTCTGTCACCGTTTTCTGAATATATGCTTGCCTCTCAATGCGCCAATGCCGGAAAAATAATACTCAGTAAATCGCAGATATATTCTTCTGAAGCAGCAGATCACACTGTCAGTCATATTTCAAGCGCTCTGAAAAGCGTTGGATGCGGCAGAGATATCAACAGTAATATCCTCTGCAAGAACTGGGATGATTTTACAGAACAGGATATGAAAATATTTATGAACTGCGGACATGTCAAAGGGGAATTTGTCAAAAAGTTCCGTAACAGCGAAGGGTTTACTTCAGTTTATTTTATGAACAGCGGCATTGGAAAAAAAGAGGCTGCTGAGAAAGCCGGAATACTTCTTAATGATAAACAATACGGCAGTATATTTCGTGTAAAAGGCTTTATACCAGACAGCAGCGGCTGGTTTGAACTGAATGCGTCAGAGGGTAGTATAACATTGAATCCTGCACAGGCGGGACAAGAGATCATTATCGTTATCGGCGAACATCTGCAAAAAGATAAGATCAATCAATTATTCGGAGGTTGTTAAACAATGATTGAAAATATTTTGATCACAGCAGGAGGCACTGCTGAACCAATTGACCGTGTGCGCAGTATCACAAATACAGGAACAGGAAAGCTTGGCAGTCTGATCGCTGCAAGGTTTTCTGAATATGAAGAAGTAAAGAATATCTGGTATGTACACGCAAAAAATGCTGTAATGCCCGAATGTGACAAGGTATCATCAGTTCCGATCAGCTCTGCTGAAGATCTTTTGTGTACAGTAAAAAAGCTTTGTGCAGAGAATCGCATTGATGCAGTAATTCACAGCATGGCAGTCAGTGATTATCGTGTGCGTTCTGTTATTTCTGCGCAGGAAGTTTTTGCAGCGTCACATGAATCCGCTGACATTGATGAGTTATTCCGTTTCACAGACAAGGAAAACCTTGTCAAAAAAAGCAATAAGATTTCATCCGATATGCATAATCCCGTTATTTTTCTTGAAAAGACGCCAAAGGTGCTGCCAGTTTTTCGTAAGCTTCTACCGGAAGCTGTTATTGTCGGGTTTAAGCTGCTTGATCATGTATCGCATGAAGAACTGATCGATACTGCACATCGTCTGCTGCAAAAGAACAGCTGTGATTATGTGCTGGCGAACGATTATCAGACTGTTGAAGCGGGAGCACACGAGGGCTATTTAATAGACAGATTCAGAAATGAAACTGCATTTTCCGGCAAGGAGGCAATTGCTGCCGGAACTGCAGAAGCTGTTATGAAAGGAGCAATATAAAATGAAAAAAAACATTCTTCTCGGTGTTACCGGAAGCATTGCAGCTTATAAAGCAGCTGATATTGCCAATACGCTGACTAAAGAAGGCCATAGTATACATGTTATAATGACAAAATCCGGAATGGAGTTTATTACTCCACTGACTTTTCAGACATTAACAAAAAATAAAGTACACACAGACATGTTCGGCGACTATATTCCTTCGGAGGTAGAACATATTTCTTTGGCACAAAAAGCAGATATCGCTGTCATAGCCCCTGCCACAGCCAATTTTATCGCCAAAGCGGCAGCCGGTATTGCGGATGACATGCTGACAACCGTTATTCTTGCTCTTAAAAACAAACCGGTTATTGTATGTCCTGCCATGAATACAGCAATGTATGAAAATAAGGTCACACAAAGAAACATACACATTCTCAAAGAGTTGGGGTTTCAGTTTGTAGAACCAAGAGAAGCCATGCTTGCCTGCGGTGTTGTGGGCAGAGGAGCGCTTGCGGAAACCGATCTGATTCTTCAAGCGGTGAGGAATCAGATCACTTAAAGATTGACTTTTTTGAAATTATTCGGAAAAGGCTAAAATAAAACAGGAACAGCTCATCATTCAAGATGGCTGCTCCTGTTTTTTTAGCTTTTGCAAAAAATTAACGCTGCCTGCCTTTTTACGGTACAGAAATTTCTTCTAATTCGTTATCATCCTTGCTGGCTTCAATCACATCTTCGATCTCGAATTCTGTGATTTCCATTTCTGCTGTTACATACTTTTTCTTGTTCATAACTTACCCTCCTGTTCAATAGAATAATTGTTTGCTTAGCTGATTGTAATACTTAAACTCACTTGTTCACGCGGTCTAAAAGTTATTTGATTTTACTGTTATTCCGCCGACATCCGTCATTTTCTTCGCTTTAAGGGTCCAAAAAATGACTACTTTGATTTAATGGTCGGGTTTTGTGCCGCCGTAGGCGGCACAAAACCTTCGGAATTTTACAATTAGCTAAATATATTTGTTTAAAGCTGACTGTAAAATTCAGAGAACTCTTCGCCTACACAGTTTAAAAGCTCTCTTATTTTACAATTCGGCTGAAAACATTTGTTTACCTTACATTTTAGCAAGGGAGCAATATTTTGGTTATCCAAAATATGCTTTTACAGCCTGATTGTATTTGTACAACGCTCTTACTGTATTGCAGATATCTGCTTTCTGTTCGTTTTCCTCATAAGCTTTCAGAACAGTATATGCATAGGAAAGCGCACTGACATTTACAGTTCCTGATTCGCCAAAGTTAAATTCAAATGCTGTATCAATA
>CACZPV010000174.1 GCA_902783065.1 uncultured Ruminococcus sp. | reverse complement strand
TATGAAAATAATATTAAAATACCTCCGCTTGAAGTTCTGATAAAAATGTCCAGTATATTTAACGTGTCACTTGATTATCTCGCCGGTACAGAAAAAGGGGAAGCCTTTGATTGCGGCGGTCTTACAGCCGGGCAGATAAAGCTGATGAATCTGCTTGCCGATGAATTTCGCAGCAAAAATAAAGCACAAAAAGGTCTGACACAAAGTCAGCAGCAGATACTTAATTTGCTGCTGATTGAATTTTTCGAGTAAAGCTTAGTTTTTTTAGGAAAGGGGTCCGGGGGATAGTGGCTGTCGCACGAGCGTAAAAGAAACGCAGTGTGGCAGCCCCGATATTTTTCTATAATTGAATATAAGGATATAAAAACCAATGAGAACATACATTCATAAAACGATAAAATGAAAAACAGTTGACTTGTCACTGCAAAAGTGATAAAATTGATATTGCAGTGTTCTCAGGGAATTAATTTAACAGAATTTTAATAACGGAGGAATTAAAAATGCTAAAAGTAAAAAAACAGTTTTACCGGTTTTATTGTTATTTGTTTTGCTGTTTACAGCGCTGATGTCTGTTCCGTGTGTAGCCAATGCGGTTACTGATTATCGGTTCTATAAATCAGGATATGTAAATCGTACATTGTATTGTCCTTATCTTACAGTTTCGACCTACAGTGATGGTGAGGTTGCAGGATGCGGTGTAAATGGCTATAAGTATAATTATAATTATAAGTATGCATCATGCAGCTCATATAGGTATAATGCATCATCAAAATCTTTTGTTAGTCAGTATAACGTTCATTCAAGTCATGCATACACACAACACGTAAGTACGTATGAAAACGGAACCCTGACATCGAATGCTAATACTGACAGGAGAGTCTACTATAGTGAAATATATAATGGAGGAAGTACTTCCGGACTGTTAGAGAGGATTTGGTCTAAAAACTATAGAAATTCTGCTATAGCAAAAAAAGACGGTGACTATCCGGGTCACGATGTTTAATAATCATATAAATAATTCGGACTGATGATGATGCTGCAATAAATGTAAATATTTATTCCCTGTCCGAAAATCTTGGTTAAAGGATAGAAAAAAATGTGGATTTCTTTGATCTTTAAAAACATTAAGAGCTTTATAAAGGGAAAACCGTTTTTGTTTTTCTTTATAATTATATCACAGGTAGTTTGTATAGCCTCGGTGCTTGCCGTTGCAGGATTTATTGATGCGGCAACCCCCGTTCCTAAGGATGACCGAGGCTATTCTTCGAAAAGTTTCTATTTGTATTTTTATGACCGCTCGAATAATAATAAAGACTGGTACAGCGTGTATGATACGGTGGATGAAAAATATATCTATATCGGCACTGACGAAGATGAATATCAAAAAGTCACCGGGTCGACAAAGCATTTGTTAGAGACAAATATAATCAGTGATTATACACCACTGACTGACAGATCGCCTCAGTTCAAGGATCTGAAAAGCTCCTATGAAAAAATAATGAGAAGATACGGTGATAAGATAGCAGATGTATCAATGATAGGCTATACCGATAAGGAGCAGCTGACTTCATTCTGGGCGATTGGAGAAGATGATCTTCAAAATGAACGCCACAAGCCTCTTAACACAAGCGATAAAAACCCGATCATACTTATCCGCAGTGAGAAAAACGGAACTGCTTTTGCGGATATTAAGCAAGGCGATATACTGACGCTTGGCTCCACCGGATATAAGGTCGAAAAGGCTGCAGACAGTAAAGGCACAATGTTTAATGATATAACGCTCCTTTTCACTGATGTGGATGATTCGTTTTATATTAACGATCTTGCAATTCTAATGAAGGATGAGGTGGGGCAGGAAACCATTTCGGAAATTTATGATATTATAAATGACGAAATGGGGGCATATCTGGACGAGATGGAACTCCCTCAGCCGAAGCCGCTTCTTGAAAAGCAGTTCAACAATATGATTTATGTGCTTGCATTTATAATGATAGCTGTGGTGATACTGAATATCGCCCGCCTGTATACATACATAATGTCTACAAGAAAAAAGACCCTTGCGGTGTTCTCCATCTGCGGCGCAACAAAGCTTAAGATTACCATGATTTATATTTCAGAGATACTTATTACCATGCTGATTTCCTTTGCGGCGGGCTGTCTGATCTTCCATACGCTGCTGATAGCACCGATCTCAAATGTATTCCCCTCATTCTCAGAGTTTTTTAACGCGGGGATCTATCTGATGATATTTGGCATCTATATGATAACGGGTCTGATAATAATGTCCCTGAACCTTATTCCTGTTGTCCGCAGATCGGTCAACAGCCTTGTGAAGGGGGGAGAATGATGAGATATTTTAAATTAGCCTATAATATTTTTGCAAACAAGCTTCTTATCAATCTCGTTATTGCCCTTGAGGTGGCAGCAATACTTGTTCTGACAAATACGGTGGTATCCACCTATAACAGTAAGAAAATGCTCTATTATCCCTATGAGGAGCTTCTTTCTCAAAACGGAGCTGTGATATATCTTTATGGTGCTGAGGAGCTTGAATTTTCCGAAAAACCTGATATAGTGAACTGTATTGACAAAGAAACACATATTATGGATTATACAAAGCTTATGGAGCTTTTAAAGAGCAAGCTTCAGGGAGATGTAAAGCTGACACAATCGGTATCTGAATTGTTGCTTCATTCAGACGGCGGTCCCGGGGTTACTCTTAGACTTACACACGGTGAATCGGACGGTATACATCTCACCTACCTTGACAATGAAATTTTCAGCAAGCTGAAAATGCCCCTCAAGGCGGGACGATGGCCCTCGGGGGGAAGATCAAAGGAGGGCGCAGTCGAGATCGTTATTACGGGCGGCACTGATGCAGAGCTTAACAAGATCTATGATACACGCATCGGAAGGTTCAAAGTTGTCGGTATTCTGACCGACAATACATATATACCTCCCTCAAACAGTTTTCCGCAGGATGCCGATCATATGGCAAGCATCTTTGAATATTATTCTCCATATGACACAGGCGTTACTGTAGGTCTGCCGAGTGCCTTTACAAGTCTTGATATGTATGATCCGGAAAGAAGTATCACCGGTTATATTCCCGATTCTGTTTTGTTTATCTCCTTCGGGAACAACATCACAGACGAGCAGATGCATAGCAACCTTGAATATCTGAAGGATTTCGGATTTATCCGCAATGAATACGGTCAGGAAACCTTTAAAACTATGTCGCAGGAAAGCGACAAATATATGAACAGTATATACCTGCGCATGCTGCCCATCACCATCGCAGCGGCTGTGGTAGTTATGTCAGGACTTATAGGCTCGGTCGCAATTACAACAGTAAGGCAGAAAAGGAATTTCGGCATATTCTTCCTCTGCGGTGCACAGCGCAGGGACTGTACAAGGATAATCGCGGCATATATGACCATAATATTTGCCATAGGGCTTGTTTTGGCGGTTGGAGCAATAATCACAATGAAGCTGCTCAATATGGATGCGCTTATCGGATATGTATATGGGTTTGACAATGCGGCGGTCACTATTGCCGAGATAGTGCTGATGTACCTGATCTCCATAATCCTTCCATACAGAATAATCAAGGCTTCGACACCTGTTGAAACGATAAAGGAGAACTGAATATGATTACAATAAAAAATCTGACAAAGACCTATAATTATAAAAATCCCAATGCCTTTACCGCATTGTCGGATATTTCTCTTACGGTAGAGGATAAGGAAATGCTAGCAGTCATAGGCAAGTCGGGAGCAGGCAAATCTACACTGCTGCATATTATCGGCTGTATCGATACTTTTGAAAAAGGCGAATATATGATCGGGGACGTTAGTGTACATAATTTGTCGGGGATGAAGCTGGCTCAGATCAGAAATGAAAAGATCGGTATTGTTTTGCAGGATTTTGCACTTGCTGAGGAGTACAGTGTCCTTGAAAACGTAAAGATTCCTCTTTATTTTGCAAGAAATAAAAAGGAAAGTATAAACAATCTTGCAATGAAGGCATTGAAAAGAGTAGGTATATCCGAGCTTGCAAAGAAGACAGTAAACAAGCTTTCGGGTGGACAAAAGCAGCGAGTAGCGATAGCAAGAGCTATCGTGAATGACCCTCCGGTCATCCTTGCAGATGAGCCGACAGGGGCACTTGACACAAAAACCACCTCAGAGATCATGTCGCTTTTCAAGGAACTGAATGACAGCGGAAAGACCGTTATTATTATAACCCATGATCCTGCTGTCGCCAAAGTCTGCAAAAGGCAAATAGAAATATCTGACGGAAAGATAATTGTATAAAGGAAACACTGAATAATTAGCATTTTAAAGTTCGAACGAACTCGGAAGTGGTTCTGCGTGGGGCTTCGGGTCTCGCCTGCCGGCTCGGTCGGTGTTGCTTCTTCGCAGCGGTGTCAACCGGACACCCGCATCCCACACCCCAAATGCCGATTAATGAATTAGTCAGCTATTTACAGAATCCGATTTGACCGATTATCATTTTATTCTTCCGGCTTCGCAGAAGCATATTCCATAGTCTGCTTGAGCCTTGCTTCAAACATCTGGGAAGGTACAAGCGCTATGCCTTCTTTATCATCGGTAAGAACGATAAGCCGCTGACCGCCCAAAAGACCGAAACGCTCACGCACTTCTTTTAGGATCACAAGCTGACCACGCTCGTTGATCGCTACACTGCCCCAGATGTTCTTTCCTTTGGGCAGAGACGGCATCAGCGTCTTTCCGTCGGGAGTTGCTGTGTTCATCAGGCTGTCTATAGTCACCCCGTAAACGTCTGCAAGGCGTTTACATTTCTCTATATCGGGTATAGTTGCGCTGCTCTCTCATTTTGCGTAAGCCTGTCGGGAAATCTGGATTTTGCCCGCAATCTCCTCCTGTGAATATCCGTGGATATTGCGAGTATAATAAGGTTCTCTTTCCGCATTTTAATACCTCATTTCATAAGTGAATTGACAGCGCCGATATAATCGTCCATATGAACGGTATGAATCGCGTGTTCGCTGTCGCTTGTTTCAACAAGGGTGCAGTTCTTGCCAATATACGATACCGCACGATCAGCCTGTTCACGTGAAGCCGCGCACATATATGTTCCGTTCTAAGCAGTGTTTTCCTTTGCATGGATATAAACACACGGTACTTCAATATCGGTAAGTATCTGCTTGTGTGTATAACCGTGATTCCATGTAAGATCATAAAAATGCTCACCGTACGAAAAATCATATTCCTGTGCATACTGTAATACATACCATGACGAGGACGGCATAAATCCAATCTTAACAGGGTCACCGGGGTGCTTGTCATGATAGTCCTGTGCGTAGTTTGCGATACCTGGCATGGAATCCTTCATGAAGAGCTGTCCAAAATAGCAATGACGAAGATAATACGCTTCCCAGCAGTCCGACTTGTCTGAATTGTTGTAGTCGTGCAGCGGCTTGTATGTGTCGAGATATGCGAAGCTCTGTTCCCGATTTTCTCCCTCAGTGGAGAATACAGGCGGATCTTCAAGCACAGCACCGATAACATTTTCGCCGCCGTAAGCAGCAATGTAAGCGGCGGTCAAAGCACCATTGGAATGTCCTGCTACAACAGTCGGCTCACCGATT
>CACZPV010000173.1 GCA_902783065.1 uncultured Ruminococcus sp. | reverse complement strand
TAGTTGACCTCGATGATGAAAGAAAAGCTGCTATGGTATCAAATCTGCTTGTTGTTCTTTGTGGAAATCATGATGCTCAGCCGATTGTTAATTCCGGTTCTTTGTACTGATGCAGCCGGATTGTAAAAAGGCGGCACTAACCTCCCTCAGAAAGTCAAAATCAGTCATTCTCGGTGCAAAAGCTACGAAAATGACTGATTATAGCGAAAAGATCGTTAAGCATATGTTGTCAAAAAACAAATTTATAAAGGAATTTTAAACTTTTACAATCGATTGTATGATCTGATTCAAAAGGAGATGGTAAACAGTATGGAAAATTATTATTTCAGCGATTTGTCTATGTATTGTATAGCAATCAGCGGTATTGCCATGATTCTGCTGCCCGTATTGGTTTTTATCGTCTGGAAAGTAAAAACTCATTCACCTGTAAAACCTGTTATTATTGGTGCTGTTACATTTTTTCTGTTTGCTATAGTGCTTAAACTTCCACTGGCATATTTACTGTATCAGGATAATAATTCTGCCGCTCAGCAAATCAGTTCCAATCCGTGGCTGTATTATCTTGTCGGCGGTCTGCTTGCAGGCGTTTTTGAGGAAAGCGGACGCTTTATCGCTTTCAAAACACTGCTTAAAATAAATAAGAAAAAAAATACTGCCATATCTTATGCAATCGGACACGGCGGATTTGAAAGTATGTATATAGGCTTTTCTATGTTTTCTATACTTTCGGTCGCTATAGTGATTAACAGCGGTCATATTTCTGAACTTACCTCCGGTCTGTCGACGGACCAGATTGCATTATTTGAAGATCAGTTATCACAGTATTCTTCAATTACAGTAATAACTGCCCTGCTAAGCGTTTTAGAAAGATGCTGTGCTATGATATTCCATACTGCTATGTCAATATTCGTTTTCAGAGCAGTTAATGATAAAAAGAAATTATGGTTGTATCCCACCGCAATATTATGCCATGCCGCTTTTGATTTTATTATTGTCTTTACAAAATTCGGACTTCCGTTAACCGCACTTGAATTAATCTTTGTTTTCTACTCTCTTGCTATGCTGATAATTGCTTACAGGCACGTTTATAAAAGTTATAACACTGAATCAGCTGACATAAAAAAATAACTATACATTGAATTATTTTTGACAATAAATTATTGCGGAAAATATATCGCAAAGGCTATCTTTTTATAAATTATACCTGATACTAATATTCGACATTCAGGAAAGCACCCGACAAGTACGCTTTTTTGCCAATCCCACGCTTCCTCCCCACCGGGAAGGGGAAATTATTGTGAACGTCAGCGGACGTGCGCAGAACGCCCGCTGACCGGATAAAATGAAACCGGAATGTCTTTTCTTTTATAATTCATCAAGTCAATTTCACGGTTTCAGGTTATTAGGATAAATGTAAACGGAAAGGAGTATGTAATGAGTGAAAAAAAACAAGTCCCTCTGCGGCTGAAAAAAGAGTTATATGATGCACTGTGTCAATGGGCAGAAGATGACTTCCGTTCCGTTAACGGTCAGATTGAATATCTGCTTACAGAATGTGTAAGACAAAGAAAGAAAAACGGGAAATATGTTTCCGAACACCTTGACGAACCATTAGATATTGATATAAAATAGTTTTATATAAGTTTTTAATTTATCAGTATTCATAAGGATCCTTCACTTAGTTCAGGATGTCAGGTGAGGTCAGGATGCTTAGGATTGAGATATAGTCAGGAACTTTTGTTATTGAATTCTATGCATCAATGTTGTATAATAATAAAGAAATAATTATAGTAAAAAAAATCACAGTAACGGGGTGAGCTGATGGATAATAAGCCGCTTCATTCGGGGCACAGACAACGCTTAAAAGAAAAATATATAGCATCTGATTTTGATTATTTTAATGATCATGAAATTCTGGAATTACTGCTGTTTTATAGTATACCCAGAAAAGATACAAACCCGGAAGCACATAAACTGCTTAATCATTTCGGCTCCTTGTCCGCTGTTTTTGACGCTTCTTATGAAGAACTTAAGGATTACGGTCTGTCGGATAAAAGCGCTATGCTTTTTAGGCTGTTCCCTACTTTATCACGTGAATATATTTATGATAAAAACTATAACACCAATAAACATTATAATGAAATATCACTGCAAAAAAGACTGATTACCTGCTGTATAAAAAGACAAAAACCTGCTCTGATACTATCTCTGTATGATGCAGTAGGATGTGAGCTGTTTTTCGGTCCCATCTCTTTATCCGGTTTCGACAGTATGAAAGAACGCATTACACAGCTTGCTATGAAATATAATGCTGTTTCTGCTGTTGTCTGTACAGAAAACAATACAGGCATCCCTTACCCATCATATGAGGAAACAGTAAAAATGACAATTATTTCTGAAATACTGCACCATATTAATATAAGTTTTGACAACTGGTTTGTCGTATCTGAAACAAATATTGCCTCAATGAGAGATAAAAAAGAATTTGCTTCCATGTTCAGAAACAAAAACGAATAAATACCTGATATATTAATTTACAATGCTGAATTTCTGTAATTATCTTTCAGGCACATAATTAAATCTATTTGTATAAAACAGGAAGTGAAATTTATGTACGAACCCCAAAAGGAAGATAACGTAGGCACTGAGGAACCTGCCGATGAAAAGAAAAACATTGCCTATCTTGAAACTCTCCTGAGTTTTACAGCTTCAAAAAAAGATGCCAATATGTTTTCTGTCAAACTATTGAATGCATGCGGATCCCTTTCTTCTGTTTTCGATGCACCGTACAGTATTCTTACAGAGGTCGGACTGACAATGAATCAGGCAGTACTGATAAAACTGGTTCCATCCATTACCAGAAAATATCTTGATGATAAATACTTCTCACCTCACAGCAAAAGCATTATTGCTGATTTTAAAAGTAAGGTTGTTACAGCTTTTATCGGTGTCAATTATGAACAGATTCTGCTGGTTCTTCGTGATTCAAAAGATACAGAGCTGTATTTTGGCATTGTAAGCAAAGGTTCCGTCAATGCTTCCGAAATTTATATCAAAAAAATTATCGAGCTTGCCCTTCAGTACCAGGCTTCCTCGGCTGTTATTGCTCATAATCATCCCAGCGGTATTGCTTTTCCATCTCAACGTGATGTGACATCTACTATTAAAATTAAAAATGCACTTTCTGCTGTTGATATAAAGCTGACTGATCATCTTATTACTGCCGGAAACAAAGCATTTTCCATGGCAGAAAGTGAAGATTTTTTTGACATTTTTTTATAATACCAAAAATTCATACCTATATATAATATAAATACGGATCTCAGAAAGAACTATTGATGTTCTTTGTCTGAGATCCGTACTTTTGTGCCGGCATATATACAACTGCTGCGGGCATACACAGCACGACCGCAGCATGGATAGGATAAAACCATAATAATCCGGAAATATCAGTTCGGATTCTATTAACCAGCCAGCGTATTATTAAAGTATATCCAGTTTAATGGAATCATTATCCGCAGTAATATTAATAGCGGTGATAATACCATCTCTGCTGTCTACAATTGCAGAGGCTATCTTATCTTCAACTTCTTTACGAATCAGATTACGCAAATCCCTTGCACCGCTTTTGCCGCCGTAGGATTTCTTGGCAAGATACTTTCTTGCGTTATCATCGTATTTGAACGTAATACCCTTTTCCTTCAGAGTATCAACATATTCGTCCAGCATCAGCTTACTGATGGACACATAATCTTCTTCAGTCAGGGCTGAGAAAATAATAATTTCATCCAGTCTGCTGAGAAATTCAGGACGTAAAAACTCAGAAAGAGCTTTTCTGACCTTTTCCTCTGTTGCCTGTGCCTGAGTTTTTGCAAAGCCAAGGGCATTTTCTTTACGTTCACTGCCGGCATTGGAGGTCATCACAATTACCGTATTGCTGAAATTCACCTTTCTTCCCTGTGCGTCTGTCAATACCCCTTCATCAAGAATCTGCAAGAGAATATTCAGAACATCAGGATGCGCCTTTTCAATTTCATCAAAAAGCAGAACACTATATGGACGGCGTCTTACCTTTTCCGTAACCTGTCCTGCTTCATCGTAGCCGACATAGCCGGGAGGAGATCCGATAATTTTGCTGACCGAATGTTTCTCCATAAATTCGCTCATATCAAGACGAATAAGCGTTTCAGGTGTATTGAACAGTTCTGTAGACAAAACTTTCACAAGCTCTGTTTTACCTACACCGGTAGGTCCTACAAAAATGAATGAAGCAGGTCTTCTTCGAGGACTTATCTGCACTCTGCTGCGCTTTACAGCCGCTGCCAATGCTTTAACAGCTTCATCCTGTCCGATCACTTTGGATCTGAGCTTATCATCCAGATCAGCAAGTTTATGCAGTTCGTTCTCTGTTACCTTGGAAGCAGGAATACCTGTCCATAGTTCAATAACATGTGCAATATCATCTTCTGTTACCTCAGCAAACAAACTGTCAGGATTCATTTCGTCAATTTCTTTTTCAAGCTTGGCAATATCATACTGCACCGTTGCCAGCTTTTCATAATCTATTTCGTCTGCTCCTCTGAGTTCTTCTTCTATCTCTTTAAGTTCTTCGATTCTGTCGTTAGATTCGTCAAATTTTTCAAGATTCTGATTCCTCAGAGATGCATGTGTGCAGGACTCATCCAGAAGATCTATTGCCTTATCCGGAAGAAAACGATCTGTAATATAGCGCTCGGATAAAACAACCGTTTTTCTGACGATTTCATCCGCCATCTTTACTCTATGATAATCCTCATAATAATTTTTTACTCCCAAAAGCACATCAATCGTATCCTGAATAGAAGGCTCTGTTACTGTTACAGGCTGAAAACGGCGTTCCAAAGCCGCATCCTTTTCAATATATTTACGATATTCATTAAAGGTAGTCGCACCAATCACCTGAATTTCGCCTCTGGAAAGTGCCGGCTTCATTATATTAGCCGCATTCATAGAACCTTCAGATTCACCCGTTCCCACAAGGCTGTGTACTTCATCAATGAACAGAATCACATTGCCTGACTCTTTAACTTCATTGATCAATCCCTTGATTCTGCTCTCAAACTGACCTCTGAACTGTGTACCTGCCACAAGTGATGTAAGATCCAGAAGCTGTATCTCTTTGTTTTTCAGGCGGTGAGGAACATCACCTGAAGCTATTTTCAGTGCAAGACCTTCTGCAATTGCCGTTTTACCAACACCGGGTTCACCAATCAGGCAAGGATTGTTTTTGGTTCGTCTGGAAAGAATCTGTACCACACGGTCTATTTCTTTTTCTCTTCCTATAATTCTATCCAGTTTGCCATCTGCTGCCCTTTGTGTCAGATTGGTACAATATGAATCAATATGTTTTCTGCCTTTACGGCGCTTTCTTTCTTCTCTTTTGTTATTTGTCTTTTCCTCCGGCTTTTTTTGATTTTCACTCAGTTTATCGATCGGTTCCTTGGAATTGAAAAGATTCTTAAAAAAGGGCGGAAACGCGGGCGCACCGCCTCTGCTGAAATCATCATCAGATTCATCATCAGCATCCTCGTCAAAATCCTCCATATCAGGAAATATTCCGGACTGAGCAAGATCGTCCATCTGATCCTGTATATTAGCCAGATCATCCTCAGAAATACCCATCTTTTCCATTATATCGGTAACAGGCTTAATTCCCATTTCTTTAGCACAAACAAGACAATATCCTACCGTATCGGATGCGTTTGTTGTACTGGACACAAACACGACCGACGGTCTTTTATTGCATTTGGAACACAACATCATTGAAATTTCTCCCTTCTTTTGACAGCCTCTTTCCGGTGACCGGATGAAGCCGTTTTTCTGTCACAGAAAGACCGGACAGAAACCAGATCCGTCATCGGATCAATATTTACATCATAACATATTTTACAAAGCTATGTCTATAGTACAGTCATAAAAAAACGTATCATACGGCAATAAGC
>CACZPV010000172.1 GCA_902783065.1 uncultured Ruminococcus sp. | reverse complement strand
TGCTTATACTTCGCATAACCGTATTCATTTTAACGAGGTGGCAGATCAGTTTATAAGTGAACATACCACTAAAACGTATATTCCGCCTAGCAGCAGCAGCGGTGGAGGCGGCGGCGGTGGAGGCGGAAGCTTCGGCGGCGGCGGCGGCCACAGATAAGAAACTTGTAAAGAATACATTTCGCATTTATTAATTGAGCGGAATGTATTCTTTTTTCACATTGCTTTTATTGACACAGGGTGTTATAATAAAGTTCGTACAGCCGTTTGTTATTCTGATACTAATACTAATATTCGATAGAATACTTTAATATCTTTGGTGTTAAAATCCGCATAACTGCGTATGGGTTTCCCTGAAATGGCGTCAGCCAAGCGGTGTACCTCAGGGGCACTTTCTTCGGTCGTCCTCTGCCTTGTTCTGGGAAATTTTCCGCGCAAACTGTTTTAATGCTTCTTATCGGAAATTAGTATAAGCGGAAAGAAAACGGAAAAACCGATGAAAAGGATGACTATTTTGAAAAATGTTATATTGATTGGAATGCCGGGTTGTGGAAAAAGTACTGTTGGTGTAGTACTGGCAAAGGCAATGGGTTACCGTTTTCTCGACAGCGATCTGGTTATACAGGAAAAGGACGGCAGGCTGTTAAGTGAGATTATTGATGAGGAAGGTCTGGACGGATTTAATAGAATCGAAAATGAAATCAATTCAGATATACAGGCTAAAAAAACAGTTATTGCTACCGGCGGCAGCGTGATTTATGGTCGGGAAGCTATGGAACATCTCAGAAGTATCGGTACTGTTGTTTATATAAGACTGCCTTATGAATCAATTGAGCAGCGTTTGGGAAATCTTCATAACAGAGGTGTATCCATTAAGGAAGGACAAACACTGAAAGAACTTTATGAGGAAAGAGTCCCCCTGTATGAGAAATATGCAGATATCATTGTGGACGAGGATGGAAGAAATATTTCTGAAACAGCACTTTATATAAAGGAAAAAGCAGAACAGTATTTCGGAGATGGTAACAATGACCGATAAAATTAAAAGTAAAGATAATGCTTTGGTTAAGGAAATTGCCAAATTGTCAACAAGCGCTAAGATGCGCCGGGAAAGCGGACTTTATGTATGTGAGGGAGTTCGTTTGTGTTGTGATGCAGTATTATCAGGTGTGAGAATAAAATATTTTTTGTATACAGCTGAAGCATATGAAAAAAATAAAGAAAGTGCATCGGCGGTATGTCAGGCAGCCGACCGCTGCTATGAAGCAGATAAAACAGTGTTCCGAAAAATGTGCGATACAGATACACCGCAGGGGTTCCTGTGCGTGATTCAGAAAGACAGCGGCAGTATATTAAAGGAAGTTAAAAAAGGTCTGAGGTATGCCGCACTTGAAAGAATACAGGATCCTTCTAATCTTGGTACTATACTAAGAACGGCAGAAGCAATGGATTTGGACGGTGTGATATTGTCATCGGATTGCTGCGATATCTATTCTCCTAAAGTGGTAAGGGGAAGCATGGGTGCAGTGTTTCGTCTGCCTTTTATGACAGCAGAGGATTTTACTGGTTATGTCGGCAATCTGGGGGAAATTGGTATTCGTACATATGCTTCTACACCAAGGAACGCAAAAAGCGTAAATGATATTGATTTTTCGGAAGGCGGAGTTATGCTGATTGGCAATGAAGGAAACGGTCTGACAGATAAAACAATTGCTGCTTGTACTGAACGTGTTATGATTCCTATGAAAGGGAGAGCAGAATCGCTGAATGCATCAGCTGCCGCAGCAATTTTGCTGTATCAGCTGACGAAATGACTTTAAATAATTTTTCGGATAATGAATAATGAAAATATGCGGAGGGAATAAGATGGACAGCGATATTTTGTATTGGATATGGCTGCAATGCTGTCTGGGAACCGACAGTAAAAAACTGAAACCTGCGATAGAATGTTTTGGTTCTGCTGAAGCAATGTTTCGATCGGGAGAAAAAGAATTAAGGCATACAGGTATTTTTTCTGAAAGTGAGTTGGATGGATTAGTCAAAAAAGATCTGAGTTATTCTGAAAGAGCAGTGCTGAAATGTGATAAGCTAGGATATGATGTCATATGTTATAGTGGAAAGGGATATCCGGCAGCATTGGCGGAGATTCCTACACCACCGGTTGTGCTTTATATCAAGGGTAAGATGCCTGACCAAAATCTGCCTCATGCTGCAATTGTCGGGACAAGAAATCCTGACGAAACAGGAAAGCGCCTTTCGTACAGCTTTGGTTACGATATTTCAGACGGCGGCGGTGTAGTTGTCAGCGGCGGCGCTTTAGGTGTTGATATTTTTTCGCATAGGGGTGTATTGGATGCGGGAGGAAAAACGATTTGTGTGCTTGGCTGCGGTATTAATAAAGTGGAAGGTAAGCTGGGCAGGTATCTGAGTGAAGAAGTTCCGAAAAACGGAGCACTTGTTACCGAATATCCGCCCGACTATCCGCCGAGGAATTATACGTTTCCGCCCAGAAACAGAATTATTTCAGGGTTGTCTGATTGTGTGGTGACGGTACAGGCTGGTTTGGGGAGCGGAGCACTGATTACGGTTAAATATGCTCTGCTTCAGAACAGAAAAATATTTGCTGTCCCCGGTTCAATGGATTATTCATTTTCACAGGGAACAAATTATTTGCTGAAATGCGGTTTTCAGGCAGTACTTTGCGGCAGTGATGTGCTGAATTGGATCCGCTGTAAGAATCTTTCCGAAGAAGAACTATTTATTAATCCTGTATTGACAAAAAATCAGATTAATATTCTTTCGACTCCCCCTGAACAATTCGATGTCAGAGATGATGTACGATTTGCAATGCCTCAGGTGACAGGGTACGAAACTGCAAGGCAAATGTCGGTAAGTGTATTGCCCGAGGAAAGCTTTACCGGATATGTTCAGCTTGATTTTCAGACAAAGGACGAATCTGCTGTTCTTTCAGTATCTCAGGTAAATAAAGAAAATACCGGGATTTCGTCCTCAAAACAGTCTGTGCAGGCGGAAAATATCTCTGCGGCAGACAAAGGGTCCTGTCAGAATGAAGATGATTTTACTGCTGAATCTGAGAGTCCGGTCTATATCAGAAAAGGCATATTTAACATGGAACGCAGCAGCTTTGCCGAATTATATGGCAGACAGGATGATTTTCAGTCGCTGCTGTCTGCCTCTGACTCATTGTCTGATTATGAGCGGAAGCATAAAAAAGCTCTGAATATTCACGGCAAGAAGACTGAACGGGAAAAGAAAACGTCATTATCAGGAGTAAAAAACAAATCAAACCAAAACGAACCAATTGAACACGAAAAAATAAGTAAAAATGTAAAAAATGACGAAAATTTTGATAAAATATTGTCGGAACAGTTGACAGCGGCGGCTCTCACGGTGTATGATACAATTTCGGATACACCTGTGCTGTCGGAAATGATTGTTAATATAACCGGATTGACTACAGCAGAGGTTTTGTCTTCGCTCACAGAACTGGAAATTTACGGATATATTAAACAGCTTCCGGGAAAAAAGTATGTGAGAAAAATCAGCCGGTCGTAAAACATATTGTTTAAAAGTCGCAGCTCGGATAAGATGAAACCCGGAAGTACTTTTATAATCCATCAAGTCAACTTCACGGATTCAGGAGCAGTTAAGACCGGGAAGGTTGAATTATTAATTTTTCCCGATAATAAACAATCGGCTAATGAGAAAAAACATTCGGAGGAAAAGTAATGTCGAAACTTGTGATAGTGGAGTCGCCTGCCAAGGCTAAAACAATCAAGAAATATCTCGGTTCGGATTTTGAAGTGGTGGCTTCAATGGGACATATCAGAGATCTGAATCCCAACCGGCTGAGTGTTGATATAAAAAAGAAATTTGCACCAAAATATGAATTAATCAAGGGGAAAGAAAAGCTTGCTGATGATCTTGTTAAGCTTGCTAAAAAAAGCGATTATGTTTATCTTGCAACCGACCCTGATCGTGAAGGAGAAGCAATATCATGGCATCTTGCTTATCTGCTGGGATTGGATCTGAAAGATACTAACAGAGTTACTTTTAACGAAATTACCAAGACTGGTGTTAAAAATGGTATGAGTGCCCCAAGACAGATTGATATAGATCTCGTTAATGCACAGCAGGCAAGAAGAATTCTTGACCGTCTTGTCGGATATAAGCTCAGTCCTTTTCTTTCGCAGAAGATCAGAAAGGGACTTTCGGCAGGACGTGTACAGACTGTTGCCGTTAAGATTATTGTCGACAGAGAAAGAAAAATCAGAGCTTTTAAGCCGGAAGAATACTGGAGTATCGATGCTAAATTCATTCCTAAAGGCAGCCGAAAAGCTTTTTCTGCATCATTTTACGGGAACAGGGACGGGAAAATTAAAATCTCTACCGGAAAACAGGCACAGGAAATTCTGGATGCTGTTAAGGATGAACAGGCGATTGTTGAAAAAGTAAAACATGGCACACGCCGAAAAAAGCCGGCTCCGCCGTTTATTACTTCTACTTTGCAGCAGGAAGCTTCGAGGAAACTCGGTTTTCAGTCCAAACGTACCATGAAAGTGGCACAGGAGTTATATGAAGGCGTGGAAATTGAAGGAATGGGCAGTGTCGGTCTAATTACCTATATGAGAACAGACTCGTTAAGATTGTCAGAAGACGCACTGAATGCTGCGGAATCCTTTATCCGCAGTAAATGGGGAGATAGGTATGTTCCGAAAGAACATCGGCATTTTAAATCCCGTTCCAATGCGCAGGATGGTCATGAGGCTATAAGACCTACAATGATCGACATGGAACCGGTAAATGTAAAATCAAGCCTGACAACAGATCAGTTTAAACTTTATAAGCTTATCTGGGAGAGATTTATTGCCTGCCAGATGGCGGAATGTATTCAAAAAACAACTCAGGCAGATATTGCAGTTAAGGATTTTATTTTCAAAGCTTCAGGTTATGTTGTGGAGTTTGACGGCTATACCGTTTTGTATGTTGAAAGCAAAGACGGAGATGATGATGAAAAAGAAAGTGAACTTCCGCCGCTGGAAAAGGATATGCTGCTGAAAGTAAAGGAAATGAAGGCGAATCAGCATTTTACTCAGCCCCCGGCAAGATATACAGAAGCAAGCCTGATCAAAGCTCTGGAAGAATATGGTATAGGCAGACCATCTACCTATGCTGCTACCATCAGTACCATTACCTCCAGAGGATATGTTAAAAGAGAAAATAAAACGTTGATTCCGACAGAACTTGGTGAAGTATCGACAAAACTGATGGAAGAACGTTTTCCTAAGATTGCTAATGTAAAGTTTACGGCACAGATGGAGCAAAACCTTGATACAGTAGAGGATGGACAGTATGAATGGGTACAGCTTCTGACAGATTTTTACGGTGATTTTGATAAAACCCTTAAAAAGGCAAAGGAAGAAATGAAAGATGTCAAAATCCAGCTGGAAGAAGATAAA
Organism: uncultured Ruminococcus sp.; assembly: GCA_902783065.1. Classification (GTDB taxonomy): domain Bacteria; phylum Bacillota; class Clostridia; order Oscillospirales; family Acutalibacteraceae; genus UBA1213. The sequence continues at coordinate 8,919 of CACZPV010000172.1, read as the reverse complement.
ACAGATCTTATATGTGATAAATGCGGTAAACCAATGGTTGTAAAATATGGCAGATATGGAAGGTTCATAGCTTGTTCCGGTTATCCTGACTGTAAAAATATCGTAAAGATTGTCAATAAAATAGGTGTTCCGTGTCCGAAATGTGATGGCGATGTTATTGTAAGGACGACTAAAAGGGGCAGAGAGTTTTTTGGTTGTTCAAATTATCCGAATTGTGATTTTGTGTCATGGTACCAGCCTGTAAATGAAAAATGTCCGCAGTGCGGTGCGGTACTTTTTAAGAAAAAAGGCAAGAAACCGAAGCTTTTTTGTAATACCGAGGGCTGCGGCTTTGAAAAGGAATATATCGAGGAGAATGATTGATACCGCTTTTAACCGAGTTTTTGTTTTCTGCCTCCTGCCGCAGGCAACATAACAAATTTTTATGAATTAATCTGCTGATAAGAAAAGAGTTCTGTGAGAATGTGATTATTCTGCTGAACTCTTTTTTAATTTATGTATAAAATTTAAATGTCAGTTGTCCTGCTTTTATGACAAACGTCAAAAAAAATTAAAATCAAAGGGTTTGGTTGACTAATAAATGGAAAAGGAATATAATGTTATTCAGGGTAATTACAATAAATAGTATTATTGTGTTTTGGTAATGTTCAGGTTTTATGTCATGTAACGGTATAGACGAACACATCCGACAGCAATTGTCTTTGTGCTGTCGGTCGTGTTACGATTAAATGATGATCGTTTGCATAAATGCCTGATGTTTTTTTGTATTTCTGAAATTACCAATTAATTAAGATGTTTTGAATTTATTATTTTATATAGCCGATTGTAAATAGGCGAGGGTTTGTGCCGCCGCAAGCGGCACAAACCCCGCTCCAAAAGCCAAAAAGTAGTTTTTTTCAACGTAAAAGCTACAAAAATTACGGATTACAGCGGAGAAGAATTGTAAAATACATGATATCAAAAACCGCATGGATAAAGGAATTTCAGGCTTTTACGATCGACTGATTATTTTATAAAGTTGGAGTTGAATAAATATTGAATGATAAACCCACAATGAAGCAGGCACAGGCTGAACTTCTGACCCTTCTGAAAGAATTTGACCGTATTTGCAGAAAGAATAATATTAATTACTCTTTGCATGGAGGAACCTTATTGGGAGCGGTAAGGGACGGCGGATTTATCCCATGGGACGATGACGCTGATGTGACGATGCTTCGATCAGATTATAATAAGCTGACAGAATGTTTTAATGAACAGTCAGAGGATTTCAGACTGATTGACAGTTATCTTCATATGCCGAGGATTATCAGAAGGAATTTTGATGCCGATACCGTTTTTGCATGGATTGATATAATGATTTATGATCCGGTTACGGAGAATAAACTGGGGCAGAAACTGAAATTTAATATGCAGCTTTTTTATCAGGCAATGTGTCGGGATAAGAATACTATACGACTGGTGGAAAGCAAAAATCATGGTTTTGTAAAAAAGACTCTTTTTAAGTCGGCTTATATAGTTGGAAAACCGTTCAGCTATGAGAGAAAATATCGGTGGTATAATCGTTTTAGTCAGAAATCACTTTGCGGTAAAAAAACATTAATTCACAGAAGCAATGACCAGATGAAGGGTATGAAAATGCTGATTCCGGCAGAATGTATGACAGAATTTATTGATATTCCGTATGAAGATACAAAGCTGATGATTACTAAGCACTATGATACGATACTGACAATCAGCTACGGACCGGATTATATGACTCCGGTACATGATCAGGCGAACGATGAAGTGCATGATTATTTCAGAAAGGCTTTTTTAAAGCATTTGAATATAGGGGAACAATGAATATATCAGTAAGCAAAAACATTTGCTGCATTAAAATTCTCTGTTTTCTATTGGCTATGTAATTGCGAGCGGGTATTTGAATATTTAATAAAAACGACGTAAAAAAGATTTATATAAAGAGATAAAGACAGGCGGTGTTTATATGATTTCGGTGATTATACCGGTTTATAATACCGAACAATATCTGAAAAAATGTCTGGATTCTGTTGTTAATCAGACATATCGGGATCTTGAGATCTTTCTGGTGGATGACGGTTCTGCGGATGGCTCTCCCGGTATCTGCGATGATTATGCATCGAAGGACAGCAGGATTAAGGTCTTTCATATACCTAACGGTGGAGTTTCTGCAGCCAGAAATTCGGTGATTTCTGAATGCAGCGGTGAATGGATCAGTTTTATTGATTCTGATGACTGGCTGCTGCCGGAAATGTATGAGAAGATGGTGCAATTGTCAGAAAAAACAGGTGCTGATACGGTATGTTGCGGAGCAATGCAAGGCAACGGAGAAAAAAGTGAAGTCAGAAATATGTGGCGCTTTTTTGAGGGAGATACACATATTTATAACGGAAAAGAAGCTGTAGGAGCAATAATACAGCAATCAGCTACGCTGTGGAATAAACTGTTATCATCAGATTATGTAAAAAAGTATCTGTTTGATACAAAAATCCGCTACGGAGAAGATACGTTATTTTTGGTTAATTATCTTTTAGATTCCAAGAAAACAGTTGTCCTAAAAGAACCTCTTTATTATTATCGGTGTAACAGGGCTGGAAATGTTGTGTCGGCAGGATTAAATGATCGTTACCTGGATTTTATTTTGTCTACACAGCTGCTTTTTGATATTATGTCAGAAAATGGATTTTTAAAAATAGGACTTGAAAGAGCAGTAGATGCCATTATAAGAGTCCTGGCATTGATAGACCGGAAGAATCCTGAACATAAGCAGTATATTGAAGCGGTAAAGCAGTTCGCGGGACATGTTTATTCTTTCAGGTCTGAACTGCTGAAACCTAAAAAAAGCGTAAAGCAGTATGTTAAATACCGTATAATTGGTGATGCTTATAAACGGGAACGTTTGGCAATTGTAACGGCAAAGCAGTTAATTCGTTTAAAATAAGCAGGATGTTCTTGAATAACAATATAAAAAGTATTTATGGGCAAATTATAACATCAAAAGCCAGTGAATTTATCAGTTCACTGGCTTTTTGCTGTTTAATAGTTTAAATTTGTGGCTTGTAACACCTAAAAAACGGTTTATCAGAAGCTTATTTTTTGCTGCCCGTCTGCGGTGTGCGACAAAGATACTGCTGTCAATTACCCGTTTATTTCTTTTCTTGAAATGCTTTCCTTGATAATAAACTGGTCCGGTATATCAATGTGATAGAACTCACCATTTGATCGTTGAACACCCACATCATAATAATATATTCCGGGGCTGAGATCTGTTTCTTCCGGAGTAAGTTCAAATAAATATTCACCTTCTGACTGGCGGTTTGGAATTATTACTTTTTTGATAACAGGACTTTCATCTTCATTATCCTGATGCTTCTTGACAGTAAATATTAGTTTGTCGGTATTGCTAAGTACTATTCTGTTATTATCGCAATCGGTTATGCTGATTGTACCAAAAAAAGTAGATGCACGTCTGACAATAATAAACATTAGTTGATTTCACCTCACTATATTATTAAAAGGATTCAGGAGAATTAAAATCCAAACAATGTTAGTTTGTACTGAATTTTAATTGATTTGTACAAAAGCTGTACTGACTTTTAACTTTATCCGGTTTTAATCCCCTTCATCAGTCCGCAAAAAAAGCTGATTATTTGACTTCTGGAGGTCAAATAATCAGCAAATATTTTTTGTAACCTGAATCCGTGAAGTTGACTTGATTAATTGATCCGGTTTGCCTTCATTGCAATCTTTGTCTGATACATTTTATCGTCGGCCTTTTTCAACACAGAATCTATATCAAAGGGACGGGACGCATATGTAACTCCTATGGCAAGAGAACACTGTACATCATATTCTTCTCCATTAAGTGGGGTAAGTGATTCTTTCCATTTTGTCAAAAGTGCATCTGCTTCTTCTTTTTTGTAGTTACAAAGTATCATAACAAATTCATCACCGCCAAGTCTATAACCGTGAATTGTGTCACAGATCAGTTTTTTCATTTCCTCAGCAGTTCGTTTCAGAACAAAGTCGCCTGCTTCATGACCGTAAGTATCGTTCATTTTCTTTAAGTTGTTTACATCCAGAAATACTATACATATTGACTCAAGTTTTTCATACTCTCCGCTTACACGAGAGTTATATTTTGTTCGGTTTTCTAATTTTGTAAGGCTGTCATATTCAGCCTCCATTCGTATCATGCTTTGTCGTACATACTGCAGTTTTACTGTTTTTACAATATAAGAAATACCAAGTGAGATAGTGGAAAAAATAACCATGCGAGGAAGTGCAAAATATAAAATAAGCTGTGCCATATAAGTGGTATTCATAGCGCTAATACGTGCTGCTAGAGAATCATTCTGCTGTGTCATTCCGAATGTAGTAGCATAAATCATATTACCGTCCCAGCATCCTATGTAGTATCCCACAATCACTGAAAAAAGTATGCCGAAAAGATTAAACCAATAAGCCAGTCGGAAAACCCTGATATTCGGATACTGTGCTGCAAGAAGTACAGGAAATACACATAACATTACACCGTGAAAGGTAAGAAACGTTTCTATTGAAACAGATGTCAAAGAAAGAAAAATAATAAGCAGATATTTAAACCAATTTTTATCTCCTTTTGTATGGGAAAAAATAATAATCGGCACTGACATGCATATAAAGCTTACTGCCATTCCAACACGCATATAAGCAAGGTTTACAACAAAAATACCTATTTCGTTTGCAATCCATATAATTAAACAAATACCAAAAATAACTGCCAGAATAATTGTGCTGATGCGGTTAGCTTTTATTTCATCATCGTATTCTAATTTTTTGATTTCATCCATTTGTATCACCTGTTTTTTATATATAGATATGTTTATCGTTGTGGGTGTTTTTTTCAGAATATGCATAAGATTCAGGTTCATATTGTAATTCCAAGAGGGAAGTTTGAATCATAAATATAGTATATACTAAATTTACCTTTATTACAACAAAATATTCTTGCTTTATTGTAAAATATCTTTAATAATAACCGATTGTAAAAAGGCGAGGGTTTGTGCCGCCGCCAGCGTGACGCTGGACCCTAACTAATACCCGCAGCCATTTAGGCTTAAACATTTTTATCAGTCGTCTGGCGGCATGCCGCCGCTGTCGATTTAATACCCACAGCCCTTTAGATTAAAACTATTATTTCAGTCGTCTGCTTTCTCGGTTCATGATAAGTTGAATTATAAAAGCTCAAAGTATAGTTTTTTTAGGAAAGGGTTTCTCCCGGGAAAGTGGGTTCCGGCTTCGCTGTCACGCTGTTTTTTCACGCTGTTTTTTTTAAATATTATTGACATTATTGCAGATTTGATATACAATAGACTTGGGAATGAGGTTCTCCCGTGGATGTTTGGCATCCTGAACCGCTTATTTAAGCTGATGACTTCTGCGATTTTAAAGAGCAGGAATTGTCAGCTTTTTCTGCGTATTCAGGAGGATTAATTATGTTGATAAGTATAGCTGTTATTTTATTATCCGGACTTTTATTTGGAACGATATGTAAACGAATTCGTTTTCCGGCGCTGATCGGTATGATCATTGCCGGTATACTCACAGGACCATATGGACTTAGTATTTTGGACAGCAGTATTCTGAATATTTCTTCGGAATTACGCCGTATAGCCTTGATTATCATTTTGATTCGTGCCGGATTAAAGCTTGATCTGAAAGATCTGAAAAAAGTGGGCAGACCAGCAGTATTGATGTGTTTTATTCCGGCATGTTTTGAAATGATAGGGATGATTCTGCTCGCACCGCCTTTGATGGGAATATCTGTTATTGATGCCGCAATACTCGGTGCAGTGATTTGTGCTGTTTCACCTGCAGTAGTTGTCCCTCGGATGATACATCTTATTGATGAGGGATATGGGACTGAAAAAGGAATCCCTCAAATGATTCTCGCCGGAGCATCTGTGGATGATGTTTTTGTCATTGTTATGTTTACATCATTTACGGGGCTGGCTCAAGGGGAGAATGTTTCGTGGGTCAGCTTTGTAAACATACCTGTTTCTATTTTGACAGGTGTCGGCTTCGGCATCCTTTTCGGTATGTTGCTTCATTGGTTTTTTAAAAAATTCAATGTCAGACCGGTTATACAAGTCATTATTGTATTTGCAGTAAGCTTTATAATGAACTGGGCTGAGGATGTATCTGGTTTTATTCCTTTTGCCGGACTGATTGCTATTATGTCATTAGGGACGGAAATAAAAAGAAAAAGTTCTGAAATGTCAAAATCATTATCCGGAATATTTGATAAGCTTTGGATTCCGGCAGAGATTTTTTTATTCGTGTTAGTTGGTGCATCTGTTGCAATAGATAATGTTAAAAATGCGGGATTACCTGCAATTTTACTTGTTTTTTCGGCTCTGCTGTTCCGTATGTCTGGTGTATTTGTCTGTATGCTTAGAACAAAGCTTTCCCTTAAAGAAAAAACGTTTTGTATGTTAGCGTATACCCCAAAGGCAACTGTTCAGGCAGCTATCGGAGGAATTCCGTTAGCTATGGGTCTTGAATGTGGACAGATTGTTCTGACTATTTCAGTAATGGCAATTATTCTGACAGCTCCTATAGGTGCTTTTTTAATCGATTTAACTTACAAAAAGCTTTTATCTGAACAAAAAAGCTGAAGGATCAAAGAATATCTGAATCTGTGAAACTCGATATTGATGAACAGTAATAATGTGAACTTTTATTTATTATTCTATATTTTATAAATCACCCCGACATGCGCGATTCTTTTGACCATCCCTCTGCAATCTCCTTTCCAATGGGAAAGGAAATGTAGGGGCCCGCCACCGGATAAGATAAAGTCGGAAGGTTTGTTAATCAAATCAACTTCACGTATTCAGGAAATGGTAAACAACAAAAAAGCATTATAACCCGAGCAAAGGAAGGTTATAATGCTTTTTATTTTCAGCTGCTGCTTGTTATTTCTTTTCGCGCAGATCATAATTTATGTCCTCTGATATTATTTCAAGCATAATTTCCGCAAAGCGAGGATCAAATTGAGTACCTGCGCCATCTTTTATCTCTTTTTTTACAAGTTCCTGCGGCATAGGCTCACGATAGCTTCGGCAGCTTGTCATTGCGTCATAGGCATCTGCAACAGCAACGATTCTTGCCTGTTCGGGAATATCCTCACCTTTGATACCGTCAGGATATCCGCGTCCGTTGTATTTTTCATGGTGCCATTTTGCACCAAGGGCAAGTTCCGGTTTTTCTGTAATATTGGAAAGAATATTTGCACCAATTACCGGATGCTTTTTTATTATTTCATATTCTTCATCCGTCAGCTTGCCCGGTTTGTTAATAACTGCATCGGGTATGCCGATCTTACCTATATCGTGCAGCAGCCCCATAATGTAGATATCATTCTGTTCGGCATCATTATATCCGAACCGTTTTGCTATTTCTCTTGTATAACTTGCCACACGTCCGGAATGACCATTTGTGTATGTATCCTTGGCATCTATAGTTCCGGCAAGAGTTTGTACTATATGTATGAGCATTTGTTCATTCTCAACGCTTTTGTTATATAATTCCTGCTTAAGAGCTGTTTTTTCTTTAACTGTATCACTTATCTGCTGAATAACAACCATTATCAGAAGACTTATAAGACCTGTTATCATTGATATCAAACTGCTGTCATTCTGATTGAATAACAGTATAATTATTTCAATAAGGCTGAATACAACAAATGACAGGAAACCGATTGCAGTATAATAATATGATTTGGCTTGCTTGCTTCGAATATCATTAATGAATGTTACAGTAACGCACAGGCTCACACCTGCAAGAATAAAATCTATATAACCCATTGCCTTCTGAAAAGATAACACCCCGGTGAAATGAAGTGCAGACCAGAAAATAAAGTTTACAAGCGTTACAGCAAAAAGTATTACATACATCTTGTGATATCGTTTTTTCTGTATCAGATCCACATAAATCAGCAGGGGAAAGGGGATCATCATACTAAACAGAAATGCAATCAATCCGTCAGCATAATAAATACCGGATACAAAAGGCGTAAACTGTGAAACAGAGATGAGCCAGCAGGATACATCTAAAATGCCGATTGCAGCATATATCATGTCCATACTCAATTTATTGAAAATACATATAAAAACAGCGACGATCAATACCAGTATTGATGCAGCAAAAAGTACTATTGTCAAAGCAAACGAAACCCCGTACATGGAAATTATGTAGCTGTATACTCCATTTGAAGTGGTTACAAATGTTTCGGGAGCAACTACCGGATTCCAGTCGGTACGGTATCGGATCATTTTAAGTTCTGTACCTGCATCATCAGGACTGATAGGAACAGTGATGTAGAATTCCTTCATAGATCTTCCGGGGACTCCTGTGTCTTTCACTCTGTCAAAAGACTTTCGCAGTTCTCCGTTTATAAATACTCTGACATTGCTTCTGTTCTGAAAGTATAACACTTGTCCCTGTTCTATTTTATCAGGCAGTCTGGCAGTAATGATAAAATCTTCTGAAAGTGCTCTTTCATCTGTGTAACTTCTTCCGGTCTTAATACTGTTTCCTGATGAATCAGTAACAGTCCAGCTTTCAATGTAATCTGTAGTATTTTCAAATCTGGACTTTGAAATATCAATTAGGTAAACACTCAAAATAATACTGAACGTAAACACACAAAAGAATATAATTTTAAGAATCAGCAAGGATTTATTGGTTGTTCCGTTAGTGGTTGTTTTATTGATAGCCATTATGTTTTCCCCCGGAAAAGATTATTATTCATTTTGTATAGGGTACTAAAAAAGCGATAAGCTGAATAATCTGTTCTCATCAGAATGATATAAGAAACCAAAATAATTATATCATTTTTCTAATAAAAAATCCATA
>CACZPV010000171.1 GCA_902783065.1 uncultured Ruminococcus sp. | reverse complement strand
TAATAATGTTGAAACTGTGTTCAGCTGCGGGTATTAAATTGACAGCGGCAGCACGCCGCCGCTCCGCTCTGTTTCAGTTATTCAGGCTTTACACCCGCGGTTCAAGCTTTATTAGCTATTCAACCCAAACATTGAATCAGTAAAAGCAGATGACTGATGAATTTGTTTTAGTCTAAGTAGTTTGTGGGGGTATTTAGTAAGGGTCCAGCGTCACGCTGGCAGCATAGTTTTTTTCATCTGCCGTCATGATGCTTCAATATTACAGCTACCGTTTTAAACATCAGCTTAAGATCAAGCCATAAACTTCTGTCCTCAATATATTTCCTGTCTAATTCCATCCACTGTTCAAACGAAATATCATTACGATTCCTGCTCGCCTGCCAATAACATGTAAGACCGGGTTTTACCAAAAGCCTTAATCTGTCAGTTTCATTATACTGTTCAACCTCATCAGGCAATGGCGGTCTGGGACCAACAAATGACATATCACCCAGAAATATATTCATCATCTGAGGAAACTCATCAATATTCGTTGAACGCAGAACTTTTCCTAATGGAGTGATTCTGGGATCATCCTTTATTTTAAAAGCAGGTCCGTCAGCTTCATTTAATTCCATCAGATCATCTTTTTGTTCCTCAGCACCTACACACATGGTTCTGAACTTATACAGCTTGAACCGTTTTCCATTTATTCCACAGCGTTCCTGGACAAAAAATGGCTTACCTTTCCCATCCGAAACGGCAACCATTATTGCTATGACTAAATAGAAACCTGAAAATACCAACATAAATACAAGAGAAACCACGACATCAAACAGTCTTTTTACAAAATCGTAAAAAGGCTTCTTTTTGTATTGCACTGCAATACATCCTCCTTTAAGCTCAAATCCAGAAACCTAAGATCTTTTTTGGTTTTTTCAGCATAGGCTCATCTACATAACGACCTTTAAAAACATCCCTTGCATTTTTTTCAAACCAATCAACATATTCCTCGCCGTATTTTTTCTTCACAAAGCGTAATGCCTCTTTTAAATTCGGCTCTCTGTTCTTCACATTATGGGAATCCGTACAAATCAGCTGAGCCATACCCCATTTAATATACCGCAAAGCAGCTTTATCCGACTGAAGAACTGCTCCGGCATTAATTTGCGCTACACAGCCTTTTTCAATAAGATTATAAAGCTGCTCAGGATCCTCTGTGAAATACGGATACCTCTCCACATGTGCAAGAATAGGCTGATATCCTCTGTTAAGTATATCAACTATCGTATGCTTAAGTCCATAAGGACGCTGATCCATAGGAAATTCTATTAATATATAATTGGAATCCTCAAAACATAATGGATCAAGATCTGTTTCATTTAACTTTGTTGAAAAATAAACCTCACATCCAAGTTTAAATTTAATCCCCATCTCCGAAACCTGAGGATCGGACATCAAACTTTCATAACTACGCTGTCTTACTTCCACAAATCTATCTACATCAATTCTGTTAAAATTAAAATGTGGTGTAAATGTAATAGCCTTCACTCCCTGTCTTTTTTGCTCTGCCAGCATCTTCAGGGAAATTTCCTTATTTTTTGCGCCGTCATCAATTGCCGGCAATATGTGACAATGCAGATCTATCATTTTTTCATTAATTCCTTCATTTCAATATTGATTATCAGATTCAGACACTTTTATTGAAAGATTTCGTGTCAATTGCAGGTATCATTCCAAGTATAGGCAATCCCAGTGAATTGGTAATATCTTCTTCCGTCTTGAATGTATTATTAGAAAATTCTTTTACAACCACACCAGCCAATGTTATCAAAAAACCAATTGCCGCTCCGATCAAACCATTTTTTACATTATTAGGACTTACCGGTGCGCCGGCATGAGTGATACGTGCTGCACTAATAATTTTTACCGAACCCGCCGCTACTTTTTTCTGTATAATAGGCGGTGCCACCTTAACTATCTCTGCAATTACCTTTTTCGCATAATCTGCGTCTTTATGTGTCATGGTAATACTGATTACCTGAGTTGAATCAACTGTGGAAACATTAATATACTTTTTCAGCTGATCACTGGTTTCATTCAGGTTAAGATTCTGTACAACCGGCACCATTACTGCATCAGACTTAATAATAATTGAATATACGTCTGCCAATCCCTGTGCAGCGGTAATTTCTGCTGAATTAACGGCAGACTTGTTTTTGTTTCGGTTATTAACAATTAAAGTAGCGCTTGCTTCATACTGTTTTGTGATAAAATATCTCGAATAAACATAAAATCCACTGGCAAAAATAACAGTAACTAACACCAGTGGTACAACATGTCTTTTAAGTATATTCAATATCGCACTTATGTCTATTTCTCTTTCACTTACTTTTTCATTTTTTTCTTCCATCAAAAGCACTCCTGACATCAGGAAATCTCCTAAAACCATGCCGGAATCAAAAAACGACCTTACGCAGAAACTTCTCCGGCACATCCATCTGTAACTCAATAGCTTTCAGAGATAACCTTTATTTTTTCGATTTCAGTCAGCCGTTCAGAATGATCTCCGACTGACTGTTTTCCTAAAAAAACGGTGATGACCGGCATCACTTGATCAAAATACAATGACATAATAAAACGCTTTAACTTACCAAACTATTATACCTTTACGATCTTCTTTTGTCAACCGTTTTTTTGTTTTTGACAAACGGTTACGATAAATTTCTCCATATCTTATAAATTTACGGAAAATGAAATATCTTTTTCTTTTTTTGTAACAAACTCACTGGAAATCCCCTGCAAAAATGATATAATACCACTATAGTATTTTATCAACAGAAAGGATGTAGCTCATGAAAAAAGCATTAATTATCGGCGCTGGTCCTGCCGGAATCTCCGCCTCCCTGTATCTTGCAAGAAACAATAACATTGAAGTAACCATTATCACCAACGGTACAAGCTCTCTGGAAAAAGCAGATATGATTGAAAACTATTTCGGATTTGCAGAACCCGTTTCCGGAAAGACACTGCTTCAGAACGGAAGATCAAATGCCCAAAGATTTGGTGTAATTTTTATTGACTCCGAACTAATAGAACTTCAGATCACGTCAGAAATGAAATTTTCCGCATTGACTGCGGACGGTAACAGTGCCGTTTACGATACAGTTCTGATTGCTACAGGAGTCTCGAGAAAAACACCTGATATTAAAGGACTAAAGGAATACGAGGGTAAAGGGGTCAGCTATTGTGCTGTCTGTGATGCATTTTTCTACAGAAATAAAACGACCGCCGTTATCGGATCCGGAGAATATGCCATTCATGAAGCCTCCGTTTTATCTGACACATCTTCTACGGTAACTATTTTGACAAACGGAGAAAAATTATCCTCTGAAATTCCTGACAAAATCTCCTGTATTGATAAAAAGATCAAAGAAATTTCCGGAGATACAAAAGTTCAGAAGGTCATTTTTGAGGATGACAGTATTTTGGAATTATCCGGTATTTTCATAGCAATAGGAACTGCCGGCAGTACCGCTATAGCAAGAAAAATCGGAGCTCCGGTTGACGGCAGCAAAATTATTACCGATGAAAACCGTGCAACTGCTGTTCCAGGGCTGTATGCAGCCGGGGACTGTACAGGTAAAATATTGCAGGTTTCTACTGCTGTAGGTGACGGTGCCATTGCCGGTTTAAGCATGATAAAGTTTTTAAAAAATAATTCCCGATAAAAAACAATCGGAATATACAAAGTCCGGTACGATTCATTTCAATCGTACCGGACTTTGTTATTTTTTACGGATCATAATTCGTCCGTCAAGAACCATTAAAGGTCATCAGATGTAACTTCGCTGTAAACTGCGCTGCCAAATCTGGTATTTGATCCGCCTGTTCCGCTGTAACCGCCTCCGAGAGATTCATATCTGTTATCGATAGTTACATATTCCATGCTCTCCCAATAATCTTCATCACAAAGATCGCAGATAAAGTTTTCTTTATTATCTTTATCCTTGGAAACGATATACGCACCTTCACGAATCGTGAACGAATGCTGCTGTCTGAAGTTATCGATATAAGTGATATAAAGGTCAGTCGGGAATATCACTCTCATCGATGTTTCACTGCCAAGCGGTTTAAAGTAAATATGCTTACCGTAGTTATAAGTGACATCTACTTTTCCTGAGGATGCAAATACGATTTCTTTTGCTGCAATAGATACATTTTCCTTTACTTTCAAAGGTGTATTTCCTTCCCAACGGAAATAGAAATTCTCTTTGGACATATAGTTCCATGGTCTGTTCGCTGCAAAGAATCCGGCATTCGCAGTCAGGTTAACAGTTTTACTGCTATTATGACCACTGGATGCAACCAGTTCCATATCTGATCCGGTTACTTTAACCCAGTTTGTAAGATCTTCAGCATTGACTGAATTATCCTCATACTTGAAATAGCTTGAAGGCTGTTCGAAATATTTCTTTGCAACCTTACTGTACAGGTTCATCGTCGGAATCCATCCGTTAACCGGAGCACCTACCTGCGTATAAACAAGCGGGCTGTTAGGTTCGATAACTCCGTTTTCTACATCATGAATTTCTGAAGTCTTTATAACGTGGTCAGACTTGCTTGGATCTGTGCTGGAGTTAGATTCAAATGTGTATGCACCGGCACGAATCTTATAAGACGTACCATCCTTCATTTTAACGTTTACGTCATTCTTGAAATAGAACGTTATCGGTCTGTAGGTTGCTGCCTGAGCTTCTAATTCTGATGCAGCACCCTTGGATTCCTTTGTACCTTCATTCATCATATAGTAATTCAGCTGTTCAGACGCATCCTTCTGTATGAAATCTGTATTGGAGATCTGACGATAGTCAGCTGCCGCATTCTGTACCCAATAAGCGGTTGTAATGTTACCTCTCTTGGGCAGTGCCATGTATACCCATGCACCCTGTGAACGTTCGATTTCTTTCTGAATTACACCCTGTTCTGTTCCGTCAATAATAAATCTTACGTTATAGATCTTATCTGCACGTACAAAATAAATCGGGCAGTGTTCTGTGTTGAACAAATCAACCTTGTAAGATTTCGGTGTGCCTGTCGGAGTTGTAGAATACTCAATTTCAAATGTTGAACCGCTTGCAACATAGTTCGATGCATCATAGAAAATCAAAGGAATAACACTGTCTGTAGAAATTGACAAATTGCTTATCGAATTCTTCAGTGTAGTTACCTGACTCTCGATTTCGGCAACACTTGTTGAATTGATATATTTATCCTTCGCTGTACCGTATGCAGTTTCAAGCGCTTCGAGTGAAGTTTCATCATAAAGTGCAACTGCTTTCTGGCTTCTCATATATTCAGGATAGTTGTGACCTTTCAGATATGCTCTTGCACTTGCAAGTGTTGCATACAAGTTCTTGTATGCATTTACATATCTGCT
>CACZPV010000170.1 GCA_902783065.1 uncultured Ruminococcus sp. | reverse complement strand
TTTTAATAATTCAACTTATACTGAACCGAGAAAGTTGACGACTGATATAATTGTTTTAGCCTAAATGGCTGCGGGTATTAGTAAGGGTCCGGCGGCTCGCCGGTTGGTAAGGGTCCGGCGGCTCGCTGGCTGTGAGAATTAATCAGACAAACAATAGTATGCTTGTTTCAAATACTGTGTTGTTATATTGAATCTTCATTTCTCCGTTGTATTTACTGACAGCTGTTCTGATACTTTGCAGTCCTATTCCATGCATTTGAGGATTGGGTTTGTCGCTGATAAATTGTTCTCCGTTTTTATTAATTTTTCCGTTGCAGCTGTTTTTCAGCAAAATGAAGATTGTTCCCTGCTCATAGCGTGTTGTCAGATGAATAAACTTGTTATCCATGACCTTTTCGCATGATTCAATCGCATTGTCCAGCAGATTGCCAAATATAATAAACATATCGTCCTGTTCTATGCTGATGTCTTTCGGCAGCAGAATTTCTGCTTTTATCTGTATATCTGCTTCTGCTGCGTGGGTCAGCTTATAGTTAAGAATACTATCGGCTGCAAGGTTGCCTGTTTCACTGAACAGCTTTATAGTTGTCAGCTTTTCTGTTACATTTGACAGATATTGCATCGCTTCTTCGTTTTTTTGCTGTATCATTAGCTGCTGCAAAGCAATAAGACGGTTTTTCATATCATGCCGAAAATGTTTCAGGTCTTCAGAATTACGGCAGATCAGTTCAGCCTGATGATGGTAATATGCAGTTTCACGTTTTGCCAGTTCAGACTGCATTTTTTCTTTGAATGATTTTGAAATTGAATCATACATATAAAATATTATAAAATTGAGCATTAAAACGCAGATCATCGACAATGCATAGGTAATATCACTTATATCCTTCTGCATGAAAATCTGTATTTCCAGACAGACCGTTATTACAGAAACCGGCAAAGCAGCAAAGAAAAATGTCCATGATACAGGCATATCATTTCCTGTATGTTTAAAATTGCGAAAAATTGTTATCATTACGAGTGCTATCAGTTCTGACAGTATCATACAAAAGCTGTTGCCTGATTCCGTTTTGACAAGTGGAGAAAAATCACTGATTCCGATAACCGCTGCTACAATCAGTTCCGAAGTAAACATGGTTATATAAGCTGAAATTGCTGCAATGATTTTTCGGGACATTTTTGCATTATAAGATAAAGTGATCAACAGCAGTGAAGCCAGTGAAACAATCAGTGAAACAGCGGGATATGGTACAAATATGCCGAAAAAACAAACAACAAAGTATCTTATGGTATAGACAACGGCAGATGTTTTAGAGTTTACAGTTTCAGGCGGAAAGAAAATCTGCATAAATTTCATAATAACGAAGCTGTCAAACACGTTTGTCAACAGAAAGACAAGATGATAAACGTCCATATTTACATCTCCTTGTTTTTTAATTCCATAAATTTCAGACGTACGGTATGTTGATGTGATCGGCTGATTGGAATTGCTGCACCGTTTGTCATTATTATTTCTGTGAATTTATATTTTTTGATATAACGGTAATTGACAATAAATGATTTATGCACAAAGAAAAAGCGGTCACTGTCAAGTGCTTTAGCCGCATGACTAAGAGTATCGTAAAATTCATATTCTGCATTTGTGGTAATGACAGTTACCTTTTTTCCGCAGCTTGTCAGATATATTATGTCTGACAGAGGTATTTTCTGATATTCCCTGTTATATTTAAATACAAAAATTTTACTCTCGGTTGCGGTAATAAGCAAATATTTTTTGATCAGACTTTCAAGTGCGTCATAGCTGATAGGTTTGACCAGAAAATTAATCGGACGTGATTCAAACAACTGCATGGAATACTTTGTTTGAGAGGAAATATATGCAATTTGTACAATCTCGTTTTTCAGATGTTCACGGATATATGTACCGACTTCCACCCCGTTCATTGAAGCCAGTTCGATATCCAGAAATATCAGATCAAACGGGTCATGTGCCATGGCACTGCAAAGTGCCTCTCCGGTCAAAAAGCAATCAATGGTATATTCAACTGAGTGTTCATTGAAGATATCCTTTAAAAATTTTGTGATCTGATCGCAGAAAATCTTTTCATCATCGCAGACTGCGATTTTAACAGCCATACCTTCACCGTCCCGGCATTTATTTTTTCTTATTATACCACACTCCCCGTTTAATTACAATTGCCGGCGTGACGCTGGACCCTCACCAACCGGCGAGCCGCCGGTCCCTTACTAATACCCGCAGCCATTTAGGCTAAAACAATTATATCAGTCGTCTGGCGGCGTGCCGCCGCTGTCGCTTTAATACCCACAGCTAAACATAGTTTCAACAAAATTACAGTCGTCTGCTATTACTGATTCATGGTAAACTTGAATTATAAAAATTATAGTTCAGTTTTTTTAGGAAAGGGTTTCCCCCAGAGTAAATACGGAAGCATGCCGGTGCTTGTTGACAAGTTGCTTTTATCATGATAGAATGTAAGTGTGCTAACAATTAGTTTGCTGACAGTCCGGTTCCGGATTGTCAGGAAGCTTATTTTTTATTGTCAGACATAAAATCAATGCAGGTATGGGCTGTCTGGATTTATAATTCAGATAAAACATTTATGTGCCTGTACGGGGAGGTGATATCGATGTATGACAAATATTTGGGTATGGAGATCAGCAAGGTAAATAACATAATGAAAAGAAACTACAAAAGTGAAGAATGTATTGCCGAAGATGACGAGATCACTAATAAAAACGGCTGGATCATCGGCTATCTTGCTGAAAACATAGATAAAGATATCTTTCAGAAAGATATTGAAAAAAAATTCATGATAAGACGTTCTACTGTTTCGGGTATCCTTCAGCTTATGGAGAAAAAAGGTTATATTAACCGGGAAAGCGTGGAATATGATGCAAGACTTAAAAAACTCACTCTCACTGATAAGGCATGGGAGTATTTTAACAGGGCAATGAAAAAAATTGACGAAGGAGAGGCTGTTCTTCGCAGCGGTCTTAGTAACGAGGAAATTGATACTTTTCTGACAATTCTCAATAAAATTAAAAGTAATATAGAAAATTAGCTGTCATTCAGCTGTTTTCGGAGGGAGGTAATTAAATATGATAAAAATACTGGCTAAAAGTATCAGGGAATATCGTTTTCCATCAATACTGGCGCCAATTTTTGTGACCCTTGAAGTTATTATGGAGGTGCTTCTGCCATTCCTGATGGCAAGGCTTATCGATGACGGCGTCAACAAGGGTGATATGGATTTTATTTGGAAAACCGGACTTATTCTTGCAGCAGTTGCCTTTGCAGCTCTTGTATTCGGTGCTTTGTCGGGAAAATATGCGGCAATGGCTAGCGCCGGATTTGCAAAAAATCTAAGACATGACCTTTTCTACAAAATACAGGAATACTCTTTTTCCAATATTGATAAGTTTTCGACATCCAGCCTTGTAACCCGTCTGACAACAGATATTACTAATATTCAGAATGCTTATCAGATGATTATTCGTGTTGCTGTTCGTGCTCCGTTTATGATGATTTTTGCAATGATTATGTCTTTCAGTGTTAATGTACAGCTGTCTTTTGTATTTGTGGCTTTTATTCCATTTATTGCGCTGGCGCTTGGATTGGTAATTAAATTTGCTCATCCGATTTTCAGCAGAGTATTTAAAACCTATGATAAACTGAATAATATTGTACAGGAAAACCTTCACGGGATAAGAGTTGTGAAATCCTTTGTACGGGAGGAACACGAGGTGGAAAAGTTCGGCAGAATCTCAGGTCTGATTTATAAAGATTTTACAAAAGCAGAAAAAATCGTTGCCTTTAATATGCCTGTAATGCAGATCAGCGTATATAGCTGTATTCTCATTATCTCCTGGATTGCTTCTCACCAGATCGTTGGAGGGAGCATGACAACAGGAGAACTTATCAGCATGATGACATACGTATTCCAGATACTTATGAGTCTGATGTTTCTGTCAATGATTATGGTAATCGTGGCAATTTCAAAGGCTTCCGGTGATCGTGTTGCAGAGGTTCTGTCAGAAGAAGTAGATCTTATAAACAATGAAAAAGCGTTGAAAGATGTAAAAGACGGCAGTATTGTTTTTGATCATGTTTCTTTTAGTTATGCAAAGGATAAGAATAAGCTGTGTCTGAACGATATCAGCCTTAAAATCAAATCAGGTGAAACCATCGGTATTATCGGAGGAACAGGTTCTTCCAAATCAAGCCTGGTGCAGCTGATACCACGTCTTTATGACACAACAAGCGGCAAAGTTTTTGTTGGAGGTGAAGATGTCCGGGATTATGATATTGAGGTTATTCGTGACAGCGTGGCTATGGTGCTGCAAAAGAACGTTTTATTTTCAGGGACAATTGCGGAAAACCTCAGATGGGGTAATGCGGATGCTTCTGATGAAGAGCTTGAAAGAGTCTGTCGTCTGGCACAAGCTGCCGACTTTATTGAACGTATGCCTGATAAATACAATACATATATCGAACAGGGGGGCACTAATGTTTCAGGCGGACAGCGTCAGCGTCTGTGCATCGCCCGTGCATTGCTGAAAAAACCAAAGATTCTGATTCTGGATGATTCAACAAGCGCTGTCGATACGAAAACCGACAAGATGATTCGTCAGGCATTCCTTAAAGAAATTCCTGATACTACCAAGATTATTATTGCTCAGCGTATTTCTTCCGTTCAGGAAGCAGACAAGATTATTATTATGGACAAGGGCAGAATCAATGCTGTAGGAAAGCATGAGGAGCTGTTAAAGTCAAATAAAATCTATCAGGAAGTATATTATTCGCAGCAGAAGGGAAGTGACGACATTGACTGATAAGAAAAAACAGACAAAAAATATGCCGGATATGAAAAAAGTTCCCCGCCTTAAAAATCCCGGAAAGGTAATCAAAAGACTGCTTAGTTATCTGAAGGGGTATACATTCAGGGTTGTATGCGTATTGGTGTGTATTGTTATAAGCGCCGGTGCAAGTGCGCTGAGTGCTATGTTTATTCAGATATTGATTGATAATTATATCACACCTCTGATGGGACAGCAAAATCCTGATTTTACCAACCTGTTGATTATGATACTTACTGTTGGTGGAATACTTCTCATCGGCGCTTTGTCAGGTCTTGCATACAACCGGATTATGGTAAGCATCTCTCAGGGAATACAGAAAAAAATCCGTGATGAACTTTTTGCGCATATGCAGACACTTCCGATCAGATATTTTGACACACATTCCCACGGAGATATCATGAGCCGTTATACCAACGATATTGATACTTTGCGCCAGATGATGTCAATAAGCCTTCCACAGATGTTTTCATCTGCAATCACTATCATAACAGTTTTTGTTGCAATGATTACAATGAACTTATATCTGACATTATTTGTACTTGTTTTTGTTGGCATTATGCTGGCAATAACCGGAAGAATTGCCGCCGGAAGTGCAGTTAACTTTATTGCTCAGCAAAAAGAACTGGGAGAAGTCAACGGTTATATCGAGGAAATGATCAACGGTCAGAAAGTTGTAAAGGTTTTTTGTCATGAGGGAGCATCAAAAAAGGAATTTGACAAAAAAAATGAAGCACTTTGTAAAAGTGCTACTGCTGCCAATACATATGCCAATATTTTGATGCCTATTATGAACAATCTTGGCAATTTACAGTATGTGCTTATTGCTATTGTGGGCGGTGCGCTGTCAATTTTCGGATTAAGTCCGATCACAGCAGGAATTATTGCATCTTTCCTGCAGCTTTCGAAGAATTTTTCCCGTCCGTTCAGCGAGATTTCTCAGCAGTTGAATGCAGTGATCATGGCTTTGGCTGGTGCAGAAAGAATTTTTGAATTGATGGACGAGGAAAGCGAGCATGACGAAGGATATGTTACGCTTGTTAATGCAAAATACGATAAGGATAATAACATCGTTGAGGCAGATGAGCGCACTGAAATGTGGGCATGGAAGCATCCTCACGGAGATGGAACAGTTACTTACACAAAGCTCAATGGCAATATTGTGATGAAGGAAGTTGATTTTGGCTATACAGATGAAAAACTGGTTTTACATGATGTTTCACTGTATGCAGATAAGGGTCAGAAGGTTGCATTTGTTGGTGCAACAGGCGCAGGTAAAACAACAATTACAAATCTTATAAACCGCTTCTACGATATTGCAGACGGAAAAATCCGCTATGATGATATTAATATCAATAAGATAAAAAAGACTGACCTGAGAAAATCCCTTGGCATAGTTTTGCAGGATGTTCATTTGTTTACGGGAACGGTTATGGAAAATATCCGTTACGGAAAACTGGATGCAACAGATGAGGAATGTATTGCTGCTGCTAAATTAGCCAATGCACATGATTTCATTTCTATGCTGCCGGACGGTTATGAAACCATGATTACAGGTGACGGCGGCCAGCTTTCACAGGGACAGTGTCAGCTGATATCAATTGCCAGAGCGGCAGTTGCTGATCCCCCCGTAATGATACTTGACGAAGCTACATCAAGCATAGATACAAGAACCGAAGCACTTGTACAAAAGGGAATGGACGGACTGATGTATGGCAGAACTGTATTTATAATAGCGCATCGTCTGAGCACTGTACAGAACTCAGATGTTATAATGGTGCTGGAACTTGGAAAAATTATCGAACGAGGAACTCATGACCAGCTGATTGCTCAGAAAGGCAAATATCACCAGCTTTATACAGGGGCATTTGAGTTATCATAATAATAGCAGAAGTGGCTGTTCTATCAGGACAGCCACTTTTACTCTTTGTTGTATGACTCAGCGCATAGATTCCTTTGTGCAGCAATGGTAATCAGTGTATCTCCGAGCTGGGTCAGAATTGCTCCGAGAAGACTTAATTCTTCATTAGTGTATTGACAGGATATAGTGTTTGCGGCAGCAGTAATAGCAGCAGTCAGTTCACACGGTGTCATTGATCCACACAGCTTTCTTTAAAAATTTGATTTTGTTAACTTCCCGGCATAAAAGCAGGTATGTACACGACCTCTATAGTATTATGATATGACCGTGATTCGGATTTGTGCAAAAAACTCCGGAATGCTTGTACAGCTGATTTCCGAAGGTAAAACGCATTTTCTTGGGGGGATTTTCCGGGGGAAACCCTCTGTTTAAAAACAAAGGGTTATCCCCGGGACCCATTTCCTAAAAAACTATACTTTAATTATAATTCTATATTATCAGTTTCGTTTGTCTGAATGGTTTCACTTTCATCACAGACATTCTCAGTTTCATTGTCCGCTTCTTTAGGTTCTTCGGGAGTTTCTGCCCATACAAAAGCACATCCGTCACGTGGAATTACAAGTTCATCGCCTTCTATAACAGTTCCCATATATGCCTTCCCTCCGAGAAACTCATCGGGCATTCTGAACCGAATTTCATAGTCAGCTGCATTAAAAACACAAAGCAGCATATCCTTGCTGTCACGGCGTATATAACCCATCGTTCTTCCGCCGGAGCCGTATTCAATAAGATCTCCGTCTGTCATACACGAACATTCACTTCGCATTTTGCCCAGTTCAATGTACCATTTCAGAAGTTCTTTGTCTTCCCTTCCCCATGGGAATGTTGCACGGTTAAACGGATCCTTATATCCTTCTACTCCCACTTCATCGCCATAATAAATACAGGGTACACCGGGCAGCGTATATAGAATACCGCTGGCAATACGCATCCTTCTCAGACCGTATTCACGCTGTTCGGGACTAAGACTGGTAGCTGCCTGCCATTCTCTGCCTCTGCCGTTCTGACGCTCTCCGGCAAGAAGTGTTATAACTCTTTCAGTATCGTGCGTGCCCAGAAGGTTCATAAGTGAACGGATGACAGGTCGGGGATAGTTTTCGAGAACATTCAGAACAATTTCAATCATATGTCTTCCGTCTCCGCAGTCCAGAAAACCCAGGATAGCATCTCGGAATGGATAATTCATGACACTGTCCAGTTCTTTGCCGTAAAGAAATTCACGTCTGGAACCGTAGCTTTCTTTGTTGGAAGCATCCTCCCATACTTCTCCGAGAAGCAGGGCATCAGGATTTTCAGCCTTTACAGCTTCACGGATATTTTTGATAAATTCATCAGGCAATTCATCAGCTACGTCCAGCCGCCAGCCGCTGTTGCCGCATCTGATCCATTTTCGTATAATACCGTTTTCTCCGTTAATGTATTCGTTAAAGGAGTTGGAAAGCTCCTCTACTTCAGGAAGGGTATTGAATCCCCACCATGAATTGTATATATTCGGCCATTCGATGAACCTATACCAAGTATAGTATGGGGATGAAGTGGAATTATATGCGCCGTTTCCGGGATAACGGCCTTCACGGTTAAAATACTTGCTGTCACTGCCGGTATGACTGAACACACCGTCATTGATCACATGTATGCCAAGCTTTTCAGCTTCACTGCAAAGCTCCTTAAAATCGTTTTCATCGCCAAGAACAGGATCTATTTTTTCGTAGTCACCGGTATCATAACGGTGGTTGGAATATGCCTCAAAAATCGGATTGAGGTAAATACAAGTAACACCAAGTTCTTTCAGATAGGACAGTTTTTCAGTAATACCCCTGAGGTCGCCGCCAAAGAAATCAGAATTAGTAATAATACCATGTTCATTGGGTTTCCAGTCCGGAATAGTATCCCAGTTTTCCTGAATTATTTTATCAGGATAAACACCGGTTTTAGGCTTGCCGGAATTATAGAATCTGTCCGGAAAAAT
The DNA here is from genome assembly GCA_902783065.1 of uncultured Ruminococcus sp. Taxonomy (GTDB): domain Bacteria; phylum Bacillota; class Clostridia; order Oscillospirales; family Acutalibacteraceae; genus UBA1213. The sequence goes on along the minus strand of CACZPV010000170.1, from coordinate 3,793 downwards.
CTGGTACATAATTCCTCCGGGAAGCCATGACGGCGTTTGATAATCTTTTTCATAGCACAGAAGCTGAAATCTGGGTTCATGGTCACTCATAGCCAGATAGCCTTCACCGGCGAATCCCTTCATTATATATCGTTTTCCATATCTTGTATCAAGTGCAAAATGGTACCAGTAAAGACCAACATGATCTGCTTCAACATCACATTCCCATGCTTCATGGTCATCTCCCACCATTCCGCACCAGAACATACTGTAAACATCCGTATCTCCGAATTTATCATCTTTCAAAGCAAAAACTGCGGAAGAACAGGCAAGATCTCTGGGAAGAATAATTTTCAGATGAATTTTGGTACCGAAAGTAACGGCGCCGGACGGACTGCGGTATTTTATATCACGGGAATTGAATAGCTGCATAACGGGAACTCCTTAAAATAAAAATCTGAGATTCTTTTGCAGCCGGCTCAAAGTCAGGCAGCAAAAGACAAAAGATATATATAAAATTATAATACCGAATAATTTTTTCGTCAAGTTATTATCAGTCAATTTTCAGCCTTATAATGACATAATAAGAGCTTTTCGTCAAAAACATGGTAATGCAACCGGATGTAAATAAACAATTAGTGTTATTAATTAGCATAATTGTTTAATGATGGCAGATGGCGATTTTCATGAAATTCGCCTGTTTTCTGCTGCCCTGAGTCAAGCGAACATAGGTAACTGCCATGAATAATTATATGCAATCCGTCAGTATTGATAGAATCAAGAATACACATGAAACCGTGAAGCCGGATATATAAATTATCTGTTATCCACTTTTTCAGGGTAAAGATCGTGATGTGCCAGTCTGTCCCATGCAAGGGTTTCCCACTTTGTTCCCGGTCTGCCGTAGTTACAATACGGGTCTATTGAAATTCCGCCCCTGGGCAGGAATTTTCCCCATACCTCAATATATTTCGGATCCATCAGGCTTATCAGATCCTTCATAATAATATTCATACAGTCCTCATGAAAATCTCCATGATTACGAAAACTAAACAAATATAATTTCAGCGATTTACTCTCCACCATATTCTTGTCGGGAATATATGAAATATATACACTCGCAAAATCCGGTTGTCCTGTAATCGGACAAAGGCTCGTGAATTCGGGACAATTGAATTTGACAAAATAATCATTTTCCGTATGCTTATTTGGAAATGTTTCCAACACATCCGGATTATAGTCGAATAAATACTGTGTATGCTGGTTTCCCAAAAGACTGATATTACCTCTTTCATTTTCGCTTCTTCCGTCCATTATACTTCTCCCTCTATTAGTTTTTTCTCACTGTTTATCGTATTTCAGAGCCGGATCGATAATACCGTTTGCCTTAAATGCTGCAGCTCTGTCACGGCAGGTTCCGCATACACCGCAAGGGTGTTCTCCGCCTTCATAACAGCTCCAGGTCATTTCGTAAGGTACATTCAGTTCAATACCTTTTTTTACCACCTGCGCTTTGTTCATTCCTATAAACGGCGCAATTATTTTCAAAACTCCCCCGCTGCCTGTGTTGATCGCACGATTCATAGATTCATTAAATTCTTCGCTGCAGTCAGGATAAGCATTTCCGGCAGCATCATCACTGTGTGCCCCGTAATAAATCTCTGTACAATTGTAAGACAGCCCTATGCTTGCCGCAGACGACAAAAATAATCCGTTTCTGAACGGTACATATGTAGATACCGGCGCTCCGTTTGTTTTCTCAAGCTGTTCGCTGTAGCTTTCTTCCGGAATATCTTCCGTGGAACCTTTCAGGAGAGAACAGTCAGAATCTTCGAATATCTTTGTCAGATTCAGTTCTTTCATTCGAACTCCATAATATTCAGCTATTTTCTTTGCTGCCTCTGTTTCACGGCTGTGCTTTTGTCCGTATGAGATCGATAAAGCAAGCACTTCACTTGCTGAGTATTTGTCCACCGCTATTGCAAGGCAAGTGGTACTGTCTACTCCTCCGCTGAATAAAACCAATGCTTTCATTTTTTCCTCCTTAATAACATTTCTCTATTAGTCGATTGCAAAAGTCTGAAAATTCTTTTTCAATGCGGTTTTTGATACCATATGTTTTACAATTTTTATCCGCTTTTCAAAGCTTTCACCATTTTACAATCGGCTGAACATTTTCTGCGCTGTCTGTTGATAAACTAAAACTTTATACTCCTCTTTTGTCCGGATCCCAGATATATTTATGTAATTGCAGCTGAAGTCTGACACCGTTAAGCTTTCGCTTAAGCATAAAATCCACCATTTCCGCAGGATCTATTTTCCCGAACACAGGACTTAAATAAACATGACATTTTGTCAATAAAGAATATTCATTAATGATCTGAGCAGCCTTTTCAAGATCTTCGATACTTCCCGAAACGAATTTTACGGTATCGTGTTCTCCCAGAAATTCAAAGTTCTCCATTAACATATACTGTTCCATCCCGCTTGACGGCAGCTTATAATCCATTGTGAATACAGGTCTGTGTGCTGAGCCGGCAAGCTCCTTAATGCACATACTGCCATTGGTTTCAATCTCAACCCGGCAGCCTTCTTCGCTCAGAATATTAATCAGTTCACATATATTTTTTTGCAGCAGCGGTTCTCCGCCTGTAAGTGTGACATTTCTGATACCCGTTCTGCTGACCATGCCGGCAAGCTCTTTTGCGGACATATGATCATCAGCTGCATCTTCTGAATTTGCCCAGAGCGTATCACAGTATGAACAGTGAAGATTACATCCCCGGAAACGAATAAATACTGCCAGTTCTCCGGCACGAGTTCCTTCTCCGTTGATGCTGACAAAATATTCAGCAACAGAATACATGATCAGTCCTCCTCATATACAGCACAATTTTCCGGTGTTTCATATACTGCCACTGTCAACACAGGAATATTCTGTTTTTTAAGTATATCGTAAAAATATTTTGCAAAATTTTCTGCTGTAGGACGAAATGAAACCTCAATCAGATGAAACTGTTCCTCACGCATTGCCTCAAGTGTTTTTTCTTTCAGAGATCCCTTTTCATATATCAACGCATGGTCGAAGCTGTCAGCAAGGTTTTTTACAGCTTCCTTTAGTTCTCCGAAGTCAATAACCATTCCTCGTTTTGCTCCGCTTTTCTGCAATATGCTGCTGCCTGCTGTCACTTCAATTACCCACCTGTGTCCGTGAATACTGGCACATTTCCCGTCATATCCTGCCAGAAAATGCGCACTGTCAAAAGCTGCTGATGTTTTCAGACTATACAAACAAAATCACCTACTTCTAAGAATAAACATCCTTACATAACCCTTATACTAATATTGTGTCAGATCACTGTTATGTAATAAAACCTGAATCCGTGAAACCGGTATTGATGAACAATAAAAAAAGCATCTGCCATCGGCAGACGCATCCAAAACACCGCTTATTCCCAGGTGCCTTACGGGTATCTCTGAAATACTTTTTACAGATCAAATCTGTGGTAAATACACACAACTTCGATCTTCACTTTAAAACAGAAATCACCCTGTCTATGATATTTACCTGTTCACCTCAGAACAGGTAATATAGCTTTTGTATGGATGCCCTGGTTTTGTTTAACGACAGGATGGCACAAACGAACTGTCGACAGTTAAAAATATCTATTACCTGATTAATTATACCACAGAATTACACATTGTCAACACTAAACTGCGACCGATGCAGGGTTTTTGAATGAGTAAAGAAATTATGAACAAATCCAATTAAAGACGATTTTATCAAGATAAGAGGAGTCAAGAAGGCATTTAA
>CACZPV010000169.1 GCA_902783065.1 uncultured Ruminococcus sp. | reverse complement strand
TGAATGTTTATGCAATAAAAACGGTATTTACCCTTGAAAACTTAGGGGGACTGAATAGTTACCATATCAGGTTGGTGAATAAAATGATAGACTATAAAGCAATCGGACGCAGAATCAGTATGTACAGAAAAAAGAAAGGACTGACACAAACAGCTTTTGCGGAAAAACTTGGTGTTTCCGACAGCTACGTCAGTCAGGTAGAACGTGGTATTAATAAAATATCTCTCCCCAGATTGGATGAGATTGCGGAAATTCTCGGCATGGATATTACACTGCTCATTTCGGATCATATGGGTTCGACTGAGAAATCCATTAATTCTGAAATACACGAAATAACAAAAGAATGGTCAGAAGATCAAACCAATTTTCTTATTGATCTGCTGAATTGTGCAGACGAACAATTTAAAAGTAAAGACAAGGAATAAAGCGGCTTACCGTCAAGTAAACCGCTTTCGTAACAATATCACATTACCAGTTAAAAATATCGAGGATCCATTTAACAAAGATTCTGGTCATACTGCTCAGCTCCTTTCTTTTGTTCTTTCTTCTTTATTTATCTCATAACGAAAGAAAGAATTACATATATGTTGGAGCTAAGTGTAGAAAAATCGGAGGGAGCGGTTGATTTCTCTGTATTAGGATGTGAAAACCATGTTAAATATACTTGCAATCATTGAGTTGTTTTTATATGATATCTGCCTGCTTTGTATCGGTGTTCGTCTGCTTGACGGAGAATATACAAAACGAAAGATTCTGATTTCTTTGATTCCGTTTATTCCTCTTTCACTTTCCATGATCTGGGTCGACGGGGATACACATGGGATTTTGTGCGGAATATTTAATATTGTCATAATTTTTCTGGCAAAGTATTGTTTGAAAAATATTCGGTTATTTTCACTTGCTTATGCCTATTTTTTTATGTTTTTATTAAACTTTCTTTTTCTGAATTGCATATTTTCTGTTTTTTCATTAACTGAGTCAGTTACATGGTATATTGAACTGGCAGTTAATCTTATTTCAGCGGTTTTATGCATGATCGTATGTTTTACAGGATCAGGAACAAAAGTCAGATATGTTATAATTCATACACAAAAATCAATTAAACTGCTTCTTATGGCAATATTGCTGTGCTGTACAATTATCAGCATTTTTACCAACAACGGCGTCACCATTAATGAAGCAGGAAGCAGATTTGCTGCCATAAAGGTATTACTGATTACACTTATCGCACTTCTATGTCTGGCAATGCCGTTTTTGATTTCATACTCCGTAGCGAATAAAGACATGAAAAAACTGACTGAAGAATACCGTGAACAAATCAGAGCTCAGTCAGAACAGTATATGCTTTTGTCGGAAGCAAATTATGAACTCAGAAGATTTCGCCATGATTATAAGAATCTGCTTATCGGACTGAATAAGCTGATTCAGGAAGGTAATAACCAGGATGCTCTGAAAATGATTGAGCAGCAAAATACCCGTCTGACTTCTTCTTTTATTAAATATGATACCGGAAACGGCATTGTGGATGCGTTGCTTACTGACAAGCAAAAACAGGCGGAAAAAATACATACAACTATTACATTTGAAGGAGCAGTTCCGCCTGATTCAATTGACGCTGCAGATTTATGCGTTATTTTTGGTAATACGATCGACAATGCTATAGAAGCCTGCGGAAAAATCAAAGGCAAGGAAGAAAAAACAATTTCTGTAGAATCAGTCTGCAACAGCGGCTTTATCTTTATAATTATTACTAACCCTGTTGTGAAGAAGGTTGATTTAAAAGGCAAGCTGCCTGAAACAACCAAATCGGACAAAAATAAGCATGGCTTCGGTCTGTATTCTCTCAGCAATGTTGTCAAACATTATGACGGAGAATTATCCTGCGAATGCAGTGATAACCAGTTCCAGATTTCCATAGGTTTTGGAATTATTGATTGAAAAGCAAGAACCTTTTGCAGCAAGTTAAATTCTGTAGTCAACTTCCGGGAAAGAAAGAAGGATACAAATGCAGGTAGCAATATGCGATGATGAGAAAGAATTTCGTGATGAACTGAAGAAATTTTTGATCGGATATAAGAAAGACAGACGAATTTCGATTGATATTGACGAATTTGAAAACGGAAACGACCTTATTCAATCCAGAGAAATTTATGATATAATTTTTATGGATTATCAGATGCCGGGAACAGACGGTCTGGAAACAGCCCGAATACTTCGTCTGAAAAACTGCATATGCAGCATTATTTTTATTACAAGCTTTCCGCAGTTTGTATTTGAATCATTTGAGGTTCAGCCTTTTCGCTTTTTTGTCAAGCCGCTTGATACGAACAAGCTGATCGCTGCTATGGACAGCTATTTAAAACAACAAAAGCTTCTGAATCCGATTGTAATAGTAGAAAACGGAGAACAAATAACCATTAATACCGAAAAAATCATTTATCTTGAAGGAAACGGAAAATATTGCCTTGTAAGAACACCTGAGCATACGTTTAAGTGTTCGAAAACCCTTTCAAAGATAATGGAACTTCTTCCGAGTCATTGTTTTTATCGTATTCACAAATCTTATGCAGTCAATATGTACTGCATATCGTCCGTTTCCGGCAATGAGGTGCTTATGATAAATGGTGAAAAAACGCAGATAGGCCGCACCCACATTGCTGATTTTAAAAAGGTATACATGAAATTTGTACGGGATTATTATGTCAAAACATAAACCGCGTAAAACTCAGGTTGTATTGATTTATGCTTTGATGAATACGGTTTGTATATCATATGTAATTATATACAGTTTGTAAAACAGCATGATTCAGCTGTACTGCTGTGTGAGAATAAAAAAACAGAGATAATGCATCTTTAAGCGCATTATCTCTGTATTGCTTTATTTATCTTTTGTACTGTTATCAGCTTAACAGATTTATCTGTATTTATGATTCTTCTCTGGTTGTCAGTTTGATCGTAAAGAAATTCTGAATTGATACAGCGTTAGCGTCATTCGGGGATTCCGACTGATCGCCGTAGGAATATATTTTCACGAGTTGAGGAATACCCTCTTTATATTTTATACCGAAAACGGTTGTAGTACCATTTTCGGTACCCATGTTTTCAGTTGTGTACTCAATATCTGACCGGATAGCAGAAAGGGAAATATAAAGATTTTCCATTTCAGTACCGGTAATAAAATCTGTTCCATTCAGATTATCAAACTGGTTGATAACGTCCTTAAAAGTTTTTTCAGGCGAAGGATTCAATGAATCTTCCTTTACAGAATAATCATACCTTTTTCCGTCCTTATCAATCAGGAAGCCATTCGCTGTATTTGTGAAAGAAGGATCAGAGGAATACGAAAAGAAAACGAAGTCCTGATCAATAGAATTAACACTTTGCCCGGCAGAAGTATCAGGTTTGCCGGAATTTTCCTTTATCTGATTCTGCAAATCAGTTTTTGTGACATTCGCAAGAATTGCAAAGACCGCTGCGGCAATAAGTATAGCACCTGTAACAGCCATCAGTTTTTTCATACCGTCCATAATCAGCTGCCTCCGTTCATATATAGACATTGATGATTTTTCTATAATAGTATGGTAGCAGAATTTGACCTTAAAGTCAAGACAAACTGTGCAAAACCGCCCGGCGAGCCGC
>CACZPV010000168.1 GCA_902783065.1 uncultured Ruminococcus sp. | reverse complement strand
TTTTTCCTACCATTCCTGCACAGCGTTCCGCTGCAATCTGTTCCTGTACTTTAAGCAGTTCTCCCATCCATTTTGCCTTTTCCTCATGAGTATAAGGATCATCAAAACCGGCGGCAGGTGTTCCCACTCTCGGAGAATAGATAAATGTAAACAAGGAAGTGAATTTCACTTCTTTAATCAACTCAAGTGTTTCACAAAATTCCTCATAGGTTTCTCCGGGAAAGCCTACAATGACATCACTTGTCAAAGAAAGATCCGGGATCCTGCTTTTGGCATAATTTACTATTTCCAGATATTTTTCTCTGGTATATCTGCGGTTCATGTTTTTTAGCACCCTGTCGCTGCCGCACTGGAACGGCAGATGGAGGTGATTACATATTTTATCATTTGCCGCTATGGTATCAATCAGTTTCTTTGAAGCATCTTTCGGGTGGGATGTCATAAAGCGCACCCAGAAATCCCCTTCTATATCTGCGACACTCTGAAGAAGCGAAGCAAAATCCGTTTCCTCATCCAGACCCTTTCCATAGGAATTAACATTCTGACCAAGCAGTGTAATATCCTTGAATCCGGTCTGCACCATTGATTCCGCTTCTGCCAGAACACTGTTTGGACGGCGGCTTCTCTCCCTGCCTCTTACATGAGGCACAATACAGTAGGTGCAGAAATTATCACATCCGTACATTATCGGAAGCCAACCCTTAAAACTGCCGTCCCGGTGCAAAGGAATCCCCTCGTATACCTGACCATCGTCAAATCCCCGTTCAACAAGCCTTTTCCCGCTTGTCACCGCATTGTATATAAGCTCCGGAAATTTATGAATTACATGGGTACCGAACACAAGTCCCACGTATGGAAAACTCTTATAAATTCTGTTCGCAATGTGCTGCTGTTCCATCATACAGCCGCAAAGACCTATCAGCAATGAAGGCTTTTTCTTTTTCAGTGCTTTCAGCTGTCCTACATTTCCGAACACTCTGTCCTCTGCGTGTTCTCTGACAGCACATGTATTAAAAATGATTATATCTGCTTCGTTTTCATCTTCTGTCAGAGCGCAGTCCATTTTTTCAAACATACCTTTGATTTTTTCGCTGTCTGCCACATTCTGCTGACAGCCATAGGTACGTACATATGCTTTAGGCTGTTTATTTCCTGCACGGATATAAAGTATATCCTTAAGCATATCGGTAATTTGTTCCTGTTTTTTCAGTTCAGACTCTGATATATTCTGATCGTTCATATTTCCATCTCCCTTTCAGGCTTCATTTTTCAAACAAATGAAAAGTCATACCATTTTTATTCTCTATGTATCCTTTCGCTCTCAAAAACACAAACTTTTACAATTGGCAAAGGTATCATTTCGCAATCCGTAAAATATAATGGTAATGACTATAATTTATCGTTTACTATTCTTCTGAATACGTAAAACCCGATATTGATGATCATTAAAAAGTGTAGTTTGATACTAACATCCGATGATTCGTCAATCCCTGCAAAGTACCATAATATCAATCATACCATATTTTCCGCCGCTGTTCAATATTCTGTCGGCAAGAATTTGTAATATCATAACGATATCATAACTAATCATAATAAGGAGGCTCTTTTTATGCTTGCATTATCCTCTGCCGTAATGGGAGCGGCGGTCGCACAAGACGCTTTTGCAGCTGCTGCAATGTACGGCACACGTGACAGAACAAAACGAATGCGTCCTGTGTGGATAACCGCTGCTATATTTGCCTTGTTCCAGATGTTAATGCCCATGCTTGGATGGAGCATTGGCAAAGCCGGAAGCAGTGCTGTCAGCGGATTCGACCACATTATCGCATTCGGAATCCTCTCCTTTATCGGCATAAAAATGATGCTGGACAGCAAGCTGAAAATAAATGACGGCAGCAAGGACAATGATGTTATGAATTTCCGTTCACTTTTGTCTATGGCATTTGCCACAAGTATTGATGCCCTTACCGTAGGAATCACACTTCCCTCTGCGGTCGGGGCAAACAGCTTTTCTCAGCTGCTTACAGCGGTCAGTATCATCGGCAGTGTCACATTTCTGATTTCTTTTACAGGATACCTTCTCGGAAGAAAATTAAGCCGTCTGAATCCGTCTGCTGCACAGGTAATCGGAGGAGCCGCACTGACAGCACTCGGTATTAAAACACTGATTACCGGGTAACGAAAATCAGGACTTCCGTATATAATAATAACGGGAGGTCTGAATATGAGAGTAAAACACCCTTCTCGGTCAAAAAGGAAATTTCTTTCAGTATTTCTTGTTCTGTTAATTCTTATCATTGGAACAATCGTGTTTATACAATGGCGGGTTTCTCCTGTTGTCTGTTCTGTAGCATCGGTACAGGCAAAAAGTTTTGCAGTCACAGCCATTAATAAAGCTGCCGCAGAGGTTCTGGAAAAAAACGACCTTCATCCGCTTGAGAGCGTAACAGCTTCCGGTGACGGAACATTAAAATCCCTGTCCACCAATACTGCAGAGGCAAATAAATTAAAGCATTTAATCACACTAAAAGCGCAGGAATCTCTTTCAAATCTGAATCACGAAAAAATTAATGTCCCAGTAGGCATGATTGTGGGCGGTGAATTATTCGGGGCAGTGGGGCCGGAGATTCCAGTTTATATTTCACTTTCGGGAAATACGGAAAGCGATTTTGAAGAAAGCTTTGAAAGCGGCGGTATCAACCAGACCGTACATAAGCTTTCACTGGTAATCCGTGCGGATATACGCGTACTGACGCCGTCCGGAACATTAAGCGAAACAGTTTCAACCTCAGTTCTGATAGGTGAAACCGTTATTGTCGGCAACACCCCGAACGGAATGTTTGATATGAATTAAATTCATATCAAGCTAAGACGATAACGAAGTTATGCGGAATTTAGCACCAAAGATATTAAAACATTCTATCGAATATTAGTATAAAGTATAAGATATGGATGATCTTTTTATCCGTCAAACCAACTTCACAAACTCATGAAATAAGCAAAAGAGCGATTCTTACACGTACGTAAGAACCGCTCTTTTAAGAGAGGTATTAATTAAAGAATAATACTTAATTATTTTGCAGTGAGTGCAAATTCCTTAATTCCTACTTTACCAGCCGAATCTTTTGCATATGTTTTGATGAAGAAGCTTCCTGCTGAACGGGGAGAAAACGTACCTAATCCGTCAGAGCCAAACTTTGTCCATGAGCTTGCGCCCTCTCTCTGGCAGTAGAACTCATAAGAGTAGTTGCCGTTGCCGCCTGAAGCGCCGCCTGCTACTACAATTGTATCTCCTACCGTAAAGCTTGTTTTGGAAACGGTGGTTTTGTTTGTTAATGTGCCTGCTGTTGCAGTCACTGTAAAGTCTTTAACAGCAGCCTTACCGGAGCTGTCTTTTGCATAGGTTCTGATATAGAAGGTACCTGCTGAACCGGGCTGGAAGATACCCTTGCCATCGCTATCAAACTTTGTCCATGTGTTTACGGTGCTTCTTCTGTAATAGAATTCATAGGAATAGCTGCCATTACCATTGGAAGCTGCGCCCTTAACAGTCACAATCTCGCCAACCTTGATATTTGTTTTGTTGACTGTTGTATTATTGGTAAAGGTTGGAGCAGTTGCAGTAAGAGAGAAGTCTTTCATAGCTGACTTACCTGCGCTGTCCTTAGCATAGGTTCTGATTGTGAAAGTACCAGCTGAGCCGGGTTTGAAAGTACCTGTGCCGTTGGAACCGAACTTTGTCCATGAGCTTGCGGTGCTTCTCTTGTAGTAGAACTCATATGAGTAGCTGCCGCTGCCGCCGGAAGCTGCACCTTTAACAGTGATAGTTTCGCCTACAGTAAAGCTTGTCTTGCTTACTGTTGTGTTATTGGTAAGGGATGCAGCAGTTGCTGTAAGCGAGAAGTCTTTCATAGCTGACTTACCTGCGCTGTCCTTAGCATAGGTTCTGATTGTGAAAGTACCTGCTGAACCGGGTTTGAAAGTACCTGTGCCGTTGGAACCGAACTTTGTCCATGAGCTTGCGGTGCTTCTCTTGTAGTAGAACTCATACGAGTAGCTTCCGCTGCCGCCGGATGCCGCACCCTTAACGGTGATAGTTTCGCCGACACTGAAGCTTGTTTTGCTTACAGTAGTTTTATTAGTAAGTGACGGAGCAGCTGCAGTAACAGTGAAGTCTTTCATAGCTGACTTGCCTGCGCTGTCCTTGACATAGGTTCTGATTGTGAAAGTACCTGCCGAGCCGGGCTGGAAAGTACCTGTGCCGTTAGAACCGAACTTTGTCCATGAGCTTGCGGTGCTTCTCTTATAGTAGAACTCATATGAGTAGCTGCCGCTGCCGCCGGAAGCTGCACCCTTTACTGTGACAGCTTCGCCTACAGTAAAGCTTGTCTTGCTGACAGTTGTGTTGTTGGTAAGCGTGCTTACCGGATCATCTTTCTTAGTAACGGTAACGCTAACAGTTGCTGTTTTGCCGTTGTTGGATTTAGCAGTAATAGTTGCTGTACCGGCTGCTACTGCTGTTACTGTACCGGAACTTGTAACGGTTGCAACTGAAGTATTGCTTGAAGTATAGCTTACAGTCTTATTACTTGCATTGGAAGGAGCAACTGTTGCACTGATTGTGCCGGTTGATCCTACGGTGAGAGAAAGTGAAGACGGAGATACGGAAACAGATGTTACCTCGACGGTCTGCTGCTTTTCAACTGTATGGTCATAGCCGTTTACAGTGTAGTAGCCCTGATCCACAAGCTTAAAGCCCTCAATATCTCTGCCGGGTGACTGGTTGCTGCCATCGTTGAAGATCATTCTGAGATTTGATTCACTTGAAGTATACTCAAGACTGTATACTCCTTCGCCCATATCGGTCATTTTAGTACCCGGCCAATCTGCGCCGATGGTAGTATTCTTGGAAATATCATACATATAGACGTTAATAGTATTTCCCCAGCCTGATGGTTTTTCAAAGTAGAATCCTTTATCTACCATAGTAAACTGTTTAGGTGTTACAGTTACTGTACAGGTTGCTTTATATCCATTAAATGTAGCTGCAGTAATCGTAGCAACACCTTCTGCAACTGCTGTTACAGTACCTGAGCTGTTTACTTTGGCAACGGATTCATTATCAGAGGACCATGTTACGGTTTTATTGGTAGCATCGGACGGAAGTACTGTAGCTGTAATCTGTCCTGTGGAACCTGCAACCAATTCGAGAGAAGATTTGTCTGCATTGATGCCTGTAGGTTTAACAATGCTGGTATTTTCAGTTACTGTTACTGTACAGGTTGCAGAGTATTTGTTGTCGTAAGTGGATGCTTTGATAGTAGTCGTACCTATAGACAAGCCAACTATATTTCCGCCGCTCACGGTAGCTACTGACGGATTGCTGGAAGTCCATGTTACGTTCTGATAAGTAGCATTGCTCGGAGTTATTGTTGCTTTAAGAACAGAGGATTCGCCCTCTCTTACAGAAAGTCTTGATGCGCTGAGTGAAATACCTGTGGGCTCAACGATTTCCACGTTTTCATTGCCGATAGTTTCAGCAGCACCGCCGTCTGTAATATATTGTCCGTTAGGAACAACACGTCCCGGACCGTTAAGTACATATACACGAAGGTTGCCCTTGCCGGAGCAGCTTGCTGTAAGAGTACCGTTGCTTACAGTTTTGGTATCACCTGTTACTGCATCAACATATGTACCATTAGGAATACCTGAGAAGGTTGCACTGCCGGAAATTGTAACCAGCGCAAAGCTGTCTACTTTGGAATCTGTATAACGGCGCTTGAAAGCGAAGCTTCCTGAGCAGCCTTCTGTTGAATACTGACCCTTACGCAAAGCAGGAATTGCCTGACGGATTCTGTTCAGACGAATAATATGCTGTGCAAGCGGATGGCTCAGTGTTTCAGCAGTAGAACCGGTTGCGTTAAATACTGTGAAGTCACTTGTTACTACGGAACCATCTATATGATCGCCGTAATAAGCACGTCCGGACTCGGAAAGCTTGATAAGGGGACCTTTATCAATGGTGCATCCCTTCTGGAATTCAATTTCAGATCCGTAATAAATACACGGAATACCGCGGAATGAGAAAATAAGAGAAAGATTTTCTGCCCACGTTGACTGATCGCCTGCAAAACGCTGGTTTTCCGGTGCGTTGTCAGGAGCATAGTCATGAGAATCTACATATGTTACGTTCCATGTAGCATCATTGTAATACTGGTCACCTCTGGTTGCAACGGAGAAAGCTCCTCCTGCATCTCTGAAAGACCAGTGCATCGGGAAGTCGATTACGCTGAGGCCTGAGAACTGGCTGTAATCTGGTTTGTGATAATCATTGCCATTGAGGAATGCATTAGTGCTGGTAGGCTGTTCGCCGATATTATTCTCGTTGTCAATGGTATTCTGCATAGCGGAGTTATAGTTGGTTTCCCACTGAGCAGGATCTTCACTCCATGCGTAGGTATCGTCCTTAGCTGTCTTCCATGTATAATAAGGAGTTGACATACCCGGATTCTGTCTGTACCAATAGTTACCGTTGTCACGGCAGCATACTTCACCGAACATGAAGAAGTCATAACCGTTTCTGAGATCTCTTGACTTCTCACTTGCCTTCAGAAGTGCCTGGTTAAACGCCTTGTTCAGTGTCAGACGGCTTATATGTCTTACAGTATCTACACGGAATGCATCGACACCCATGTTGATGTAGTTGGTATAGCATTGTACAAGATAATTGTAAACCAACGGGTTTTCTGTATTAAGGTCAACACAGTCTCCGGCGATCTGAGCAAGCTGACAGGTGTAGTCATCCCAGTTGAAATTGCCGTAATGGTGGTAAATATTATTGATATCATGATGTACACCGTCAGTATCTTTCATAAGTGCAAGTCTTGCCTGATACTGTGCATCCGGATCAAGATCAAAATAGTTGCTTGGCAGGGCGGTGTTTGAAGCAAGTTTCAGACAATCAGGAGAACTGAGATCGCCTTCTTTTTCAAACATCGGGCAAAGGTTTGTTTCGCCGAAGTTACCGGTATGGTTATAAACAACATCCTGAATAAGCTTCATACCCTTTGCGTGTACTGCATTGATAAGATCCTGATATGTAAAATCATTGGATTCATAACGAGGATCAACCTTCTGGAAATTGATTGCATGATAACCATGATAGTCATAGCCGGAGCAGTTTTCAACGACCGGAGTGATCCAGATAGCTGTAAATCCAAGTGCCTTGATATAATCAAGCTTTTCAGCAAGACCTTTGAAATCACCTCTCCAGGCAGGGTCATCCGGATCATAGCTTGACTTGTAACTACCTGTTTCCTGATTTACTTCCCAGCACTGTACATCGTTGCTTGTGTCGCCATTGTAGAATCTGGTGGTCATAACAAAGTAGATGGATTCGTCACGGAAATCGCTTCGGCTGTTAGCGTATATAACACCTCTCTCCGCATTGCTGAGTGTACCGGATGCCGCATCTGCAGTGATCGACACAGCAGCGCCGGCAGCTTCCAGACAACCCGCAGCCATAAGAGCGGAAAGTGTCATTGCTGAAACACGCTTAAAGCCCTTTTTGAATTTTGATAATCCGTTCATCGGGTTTATCAATCCTTTCTGAATGATAGATTTGTGTTTTGTGCAGCTGAATCTTTGCTGGATACATATTCATTTACGATTCATAGTTTTCTGCTGTATTGAAGCAGCTGTACACCAAAGTAACTCCCCGAAAAGTTGATTTCAGATTGCAGCATAAAAACCGGCAGTAACACCCGTCCGAATCATTTTTCAGAGGTCAGCTGACAACAAATTCAGGAATTTTCTGTTTCAACACACGAAACATAATAAGTATAATGTAAAGAATGTAAAATAAATGATTTAGCATAAAATGATATACCACACAAAAACACACACGCTCTTAACTATCATTTTAATACAATATGTATTATTTGTAAAGGAATTTTTTGTTGAACCCGAATAATAATCATTGTTCTTTAAAGGATTTTATTTATTTAAATCTAATAATTATCAATGCAATATTTTTAGCATTTTAACGCAATTTACATTCACTTTGTACAAACAGCACAATTGAATAATATTATAATTTACATCAATAAAAATCAGAATCTTAAAAATCTGCTTTTTGCACATATGATACTCCACATTTGATAACGGATTTATGAATAAGGCTGTATCTATTGAATTATTTTGGTATTTTATACAGCTTATTTTCTGATGCGAATAAAAAAACTACAATTTTTATGGGAGTATCTCAGCTTATTATGCGTTCTGTAATGAAGCAATCAAGAATTACTCTGAATCCAAGCGTTTTTATAAATTTATAAAAACATTTTTTATAGCAGTTTTCTTTTTGCCTCTGTACATCGTCAAAATTATCCCTGTATTCTCTTGAAGTTTCTGACATTTGATTATATAATATAGTAACAAGGCAAAAATATTATCTCATTGAGCAGTGAAATTGATCTGATGGATTATATAAGACCAGCCGGATATCTTTGACTGAATCCGCGTAAATCAATATTGATGAACATTAAAAATGTTGTTATAATGCTATACTTTATTCATTATTATACATTCAGGAAATCACCGTACAGGTACGATTCTTTTACCCATCCACCTTCCCCCTTTCCCGGTAGGAAGGGAAGATTGTGGTGGACGGCTGCGGTCGTGCTGCGCACGATCGCAGCCTGGATAAAATAAAACCGGAAGGTTTTTGCTTATTATAATTCATCAATTCAACTTCACGGATTCAGGTTTGAGGATGCCTGACAGTCAGCAAAAGGAGGGGATTGGTATAGGAGAAAATATTGTTTCCGGAATCAGAAGCTTTTTTAAAAAAACCGATATTCTTTATTGGCTTTTAACGTTGACAGCATCTGTATACGGCTGCGTGCTGATTGCAAGCCAGCAGCGCGGCGGAGAGGTGAATTTTCTGCGCACGCAGATTTTTGCAGTAGTTATCGGTTATACAGCCGCTGTAATCATTGCCGGTATTGATTATAAGTTTATTGCAAAATGCTGGTGGCTTATTGCAGGGGTAGCGCTTGCACTGACGATCGCAGTGTTTTTTATCGGCATACAAATTGTGGGTACGGATGATGTCGGATGGATAAGACTGCCGGGAGGCATTACTTTTCAGCCGTCCGAACTGACAAAAATGTGTTTTATTGTTACATTTTCCACTCATTTAGCAGCACTGGAGGAACATAGTAAACTGCATACTTTTTTAGGTGTTGTATCATTGGTTATCCATGGTGCAATTCCTGTTGTATTGATTCATATGCAGGGTGACGACGGAGCGGCATTGGTATTCGGATGTATGTTTCTGATTATGTCCTTTGCTGCCGGCGTGCAGCTGCGTTATTTTATTGCTTTCCTTTTATGTGCTGCTGCGGCAATTCCTGTTGTATGGTCAAGGATGATGAATGATGATCAGCAAAACCGTCTTGCCGTTTTATTTTCCAACGATGATGAAATGCTTCAGACTTACGGATGGCAGCAATATCAAGGAAAGGTTTCCATTGCTTCCGGCGGTATGTTTGGGAAGGGATTGTTTGAAGGTCCACGTGTTGAACGTGAAATGGTACCTTATCAGGAAAACGATTTCATTTTCACTGTAGCCGGTGAAGAACTTGGTTTTATCGGCTGTACGGCGATTCTTTTCCTGTTTCTGATGCTGCTGTACAAAACTATGATCAATGCAGGGAAGGCAAACGATTCACTCGGAAAAAACATTTGTATCGGTTTTTTCTCTTTGTTAGCTACGCAGATCATGATTAACCTCGGTATGGTACTGGGACTGCTGCCTGTTGTGGGAATCACGCTTCCTTTTTTCAGTTCAGGGGGATCATCCGCTGCCTG
>CACZPV010000167.1 GCA_902783065.1 uncultured Ruminococcus sp. | reverse complement strand
GACCTGTTTCAGGTAGGGTGTATCGGTCTGATCAAGGCAATCGATAATTTCAATCCCGAATTGGATGTTAAATTTTCCACATATGGGGTACCTATGATTATAGGAGAGGTACGGCGTCATCTGCGGGATTACAGTCCCGTACGGATAAGCAGATCAATCAAGGATACTGCATATAAGGCTATGCAGGCAAAAGAGCGGATTACAGCCGAAACCGGGAAAGAACCAACAATAAACGAAATAGCTGCTGCTATAGAAACATCAGCTGAAAATGTAGTAATAGCACTGGAAGCAATTGTAGATCCTGTTTCTATTTATGAACCAGTTTTTTCTGACGGAACGGATACGGTTTATGTCATGGACACACTTGGAGATAAAACTGATGACAAAAAATGGCTGGAGCATATAGCACTGAGAGAAGCAGTTGAAAAGCTGTCGGACAGAGAAAAAAATATCCTGACCATGCGCTATCTCAAGGGCAGAACACAAACAGAGGTTGCCGAGGAAATAGGCATTAGTCAGGCACAAGTATCAAGGCTTGAAAAAACAGCCATGGGTAAAATACGCCGGGAGATGGGAGAATAATACGTAATTCTGATATTTACGTGTAAACTTACTGAATTTGAGGTTAAAATAAGCGTAGTTTATTTGTTTCTTTCCAGTTCTTTGATTTCTTCGCTTTCAAGAAATTCATCGATTGCTCTTTTCAGACGTGATACAGGCATTCCGACAACATTGTAATAATCTCCGTGTATTCCCTTGACAAATAAAGCACCTTTTGCCTGAATACCATAACCGCCTGCCTTGTCATATGGCTCAGCAGTGCTGATATATGCTTCAATCTCCTGTTCGGAAAGCTCAAAAAATTCCACATCTGTTGATACGGAAAACGTGAAGCTTTTACCCATGTAATAAACAGCACATCCTGTAATCACTTTATGTACATTGCCCGAAAGCATATTCATCATAATGCGGGCATCATTGGTGTCACGTGGCTTATTCAGCATTTTTCCCTCGCTGATAACGGCAGTATCGCAGCCGATAACAAGACATTTTTCCCGTCCCTGCGAGATTAGTGAAGCCTTTTCATTGGCAAGATATTCAGGGCATTTTTCGATTTCAAGGTCTCTCGGAACCAGTTCTCTTATATCGGCAGGCATAACTTTGAAATCTCCGTATATCATTGATAAAAGCTGTTTTCTTCTTGGTGAAGCGGATGCGAGTATGATATCCATTATAAACATTCCTTTCTTTTATTATTTAGTTAAATCTATTCATCTGATACCTGAATTTGTGATGTTCCCCTTACACAGGAAAACGGCAGGGTGATGGTTAAAAGAAGCGCATCAGGGTGTGCTGAATTTCAGGCATTTGCCTGATCCGATATAAGGAGCTTATAAATCTGTCCTTTTTTAAACCCTGTGATTTCCGCAGCTTCTTTGGCAGCGGC
The DNA here is from genome assembly GCA_902783065.1 of uncultured Ruminococcus sp. Lineage (GTDB taxonomy): Bacteria > Bacillota > Clostridia > Oscillospirales > Acutalibacteraceae > UBA1213. The sequence goes on along the minus strand of CACZPV010000167.1, from coordinate 2,089 downwards.
AGAAGCAGGCATACCGCTGTCCATTCTTTTTTTTGCGAGAGCAACGGCATCTTCCAGTGTATCGGGTGTTTCTTCCTGTTTATGTGCTCCCTCGATAATCAAAACAATTTCACCTTTGACTGAGCCGTCAGAATATTTTTCTGCAGCCTCTTTCAATGATGTATGAATAACTTCTTCATGTATTTTGGTAAGTTCCCGGACAATAGATAAACGTCTGTCGCCAAACGCTTCATACATGTCTTTAAGTGTATTAGGCAGCTTATGGGGTGCTTCATAAAAAATCATAGTTCGCTGCTCTTTAACAAGAGAAAGAAGATGTTCCCGTCTTCCGGGTTTATTAACGCTTAAAAAGCCTTCAAAGGTAAATCTGCCTGTTGGCAGTCCCGAAATAGCAATAGCGCTCATTGCTGCCGTAGGTCCGGGAACGGCGCATACTTCGATTCCAAGTTCGCCGCAGCTTCTGACCAGTGATTCTCCCGGGTCAGAGATGCAGGGCATTCCGGCATCGGTAACAATAGCGCAGTTTTCTCCTTCCATCAGACGGCGGCAGATTTCTTCACCGCGTTCTATGGAATTATATTTATGGTAGCTGACCATAGGTGTACGTATTTCAAATCGATTAAGCAGTTTAACAGTTACCCTTGTATCTTCTGCTGCAATAAAATCAACGCTTTTCAGTGTTTCGACAGCTCTTGGTGAAAAGTCCGACAGATTGCCGATTGGTGTTCCCACTACATAAAGCCGTCCGCTCATAGATATTCCTCCTTGTACTGACCGTAAATACCGATCATTTCTTCCGAAAAACCTCCGGTTTCGTTTTCAATAAAAAGGACAGGTTCTACTATAAGACCTCCGTGTTTTCCGCTTCTTCTGCCCTCAATAAGAAAAAGCTTGGGAGCCTTTGCATTTCGCTGTTGTACAAAGCGCAGCCGTTTAGGTTCGAGATCATTATTTCTCATAGCCTCAATTACATCACAAAGTCTTTCGGGACGCTGACACATACAGAATCGTCCGGAAAACCGCAGCAGACTTTTTGCAGCCGCCGAAATATCGTTCAAAGTACACATATTTTCATGTCTTGCGATCAGATGTGCGGTACTGGTGCTTCTTATACCTGTACCGTCCGCTTTATATGGAGGATTGCATACAACCAGATCATATGCAGAAAGAGAAACTTTACCCTTTAGTTCTCTGAGATCGGAATGAATGATCTGCACACGATCGGTCAGTCCGTTCATTTCCAGACTTCTTTGCATCATAGAACAGGCATTTTCCTGTATTTCCACAGCTGTAACGAAGGAGGGCTTATCTTCTCTCAGCCACATCAGCGGAATCGGACCGCATCCGCTTCCGAGATCGCAGACCATGTCATTTTTACGGGGAGCAGCGAAATTTGCCAGCAGTACTGTATCTGTCCAGAACTTATGTTCTTCGGACACAATGATACGGACTCCGCCACCGAGAGGTTCAATTTTTTCATTTTCTTTAAGCATATGTTTATCCTCCCGATGCAGACATTTTTCATCGTAAATCTTATTATAACACATCCGACAACTTTCGTAAAGAAAAGATACAGCAGTGTAATAATTTAATGATGACAGATCAATAAATGATAAAAAAACAGACAGCCTTTGCGGTCTGTTTTTCGCTATACTTTGTTGTCGTCCTCGCAAGCCGTCAGCTGTACCTGCAACCGTGTGATAGGCAAAAGAAGCGCATCTGTAGGGTGATTTCCTGAATGTAAAATACTGAATAAAACATCGGATAATAATTGTATTTTACTATTAATAATAAATAAAAATGTAGTGTTATTAGCATAAAGTCTGAGCTGATAAATTTGAAAACAGATCACACGTATCACTAAAAAAATGAAAAACATAATCCGTGAAAAAATTATTTATAATTCACAAATACTGTACTAAAACATTGTGATGTTTTACAGTAGTTTTTTAACTTTATTCATAGTATAATACAAATAAATAAACAGCAAATGTGAATTTGCTTATTAGAAAGCTGGTGATAAGTGATTATCTTAGACTTCCTGTCATTATAAGTCATCATTTTACGATGAAAATTCTTGTGCATTATT
>CACZPV010000166.1 GCA_902783065.1 uncultured Ruminococcus sp. | reverse complement strand
TGTTTATAAAAAACTCGGTAAATTTGAAAAAATCTATTCCGATGATGCCGAAGCAACGATAACGGTAACGCTTGAGAAAAACCGCCAGACCGTAGAAGTTACGATTCGTGACAACGGCATGATGTATCGTGCTGAAAGTACTGCTTTGGAGATGAATGATGCTCTTGATGCAGTTGTTGATATATTGGGAGGACAGATCAGAAAGAATAAAACAAAGCTTAGCAAGAAGATGAAGCCCGAATCCTTTGAACAGTATTTTGCTGAGGAATCTGCTGAATTTGAAGATGATGCTATGGACGATGAAGACTATGTAGTTGTAAAGACTAAGACGTTTTCAGTAAAACCTCTCAGTGTAGAAGAAGCTATACTCCAGATGAATATGATAGGTCATGAGTTCTTTATGTTCAGGAATGCCCAGACCAATGAGATAAATGTGGTGTATAAACGTAAGAACGGAACATATGGACTTCTGGAGCCTGAAGTGTAAAGTATTCTGACGGAGAACAAAATAGTACAAAGTAAACTGTTGTCTGAAAGACGGTTTTCTGTGTATAATTTAATTACAAGATATCAGCCCGCCCCATTCACTGAAAAGAAAGGGACGGGCTTTTTTATCAGGTATTTATAGTATTAATCGATTAAATGACGCTGTACTGCAGAACTGATTTCAAAGCGATAACCATCGGTATTCCAACTTATAATATGATAGTATTCGCCGTCTGACGAAAGACAACACGGGGATGGGTCCAGACAGCAATCTAAAACACCGCTGATCTTTTTGGCAGAGGGAATAAATACTTTATTGTTTTTTTTCTGAACAACGGCAATTGTTTCAAAGAAAGCTTTTATGTCAGCAGCAGTGAAATCTTCAATGCCGTAATAAGCAAATATTTCGATGCTGCTTTTAATCAGGCTGAAACTTTGCATTTGTCCGTAATCTACGAGAGCATGAGGATTTTTGTAAAAAAATTCAGCTTCTTTAAAATTGATCCTGCTGAGAATATTATTCATTGCGTAACTCCTTGATTGCCTGTTCGATCATATTTTTTTCTCCGACAGCTGCGGCAAGCATAACAGTATATAGTCTTTGCGGCTTTTCGTAAAAATATCTTTTTACAGCGTTGGCATCTGTACGATCAGGTACAAACAAAGTCAGCGACATAAGATCTCTTATTCCATCGGTAATGCGGATATTCACATTAAACCCGCCGCATTCTGCTTTAGTAATGGTAACGGGGTTTTCTTTTTCAATCAGTCTGCGTTCGTTAAACTTCATCAAAGCTGAAACTGCTTTTTGACGGACAGAGAGGGATAGTTCTGAGCTTAGCTGATGAGAGATAAGCCTGCCTTCCTTGGTAATTTTGATCAGGTCTTTATTATCATTGCAATATTGCACATTATTGTTTTTTATCAGTTCTGATATGGCAGCATTGATTTCGAAATAATTAGCAATTCCGTTAATTTGTATCAGTTTCACAAGATCTTCATTATACAAAGGTTTGTTAATGTATGTGAGCATATAGCAGATCAGTATACCTATATCTTGTGTATTTCTAAGTCCACCCGGTTCTACACCGGCGGAGAATGCGTCAAAATACATAGCCTGATATCCTCCTTTTATTCTATTCAAATCCATTTAAAGCTTCTTATCAGACATTAGTATTAATTAATAAAAACAAAAACGGTATCGGAAACTTCCGATACCGCAATTTTTCTCCTCACATTAAGCCGGGAAAACGGGTGTTTCGGGTTCACCAGAACTATCGGAAGCCTCAATATCTCCGCTAACTCCCAATACATCATAAACCTCAAATTCTACGATTTCTGACTCAGGTGTCAAATATTTCTTTTTCATTGTTTTATCCTCCTCAGTTGATTTAAGAAAACAAAAAAACAAAAGCAGCAAAACATGCTCTTGGATCACTAAAGGTATTCTATCATATTTTTATCAAAAAGTAAAGAGTATTTAAAAAAAACAGCAAAAAAAGTGTGCCGCCAACGTGACGCTGGACCCTTACTAATACCCGCAGCTGAACACAGTTTCAACAATATCACAGTCGTCTGCTATTATTGATTCAATGTTTGGTATTTCTCGTTGCAATCAAATGTTTTGAGAATAGATCGTATGAATATTTTCGGTTTTTTAGGAAAGGGTTTCCCCCGGGAAAATACGACCGCGTCATTCAATGGAAATACGACTGCGACAGGTTATTGAATCTGTGTGGAGTGTGTGGTATAATGTAAAAAATAATATTTATTATGTAGGATTGGTGTCATTTGAAAAATTCAGATATAATGATGATAACGGCTGATGCAGAGAAAATTCCGTTTAATCAGAACGAATTAGCACATCGGCTTGGTGTTGCAAGAGGATACAGCGATGAACTGATTGTGAGATGTACAGAAAAACTGAAAAATATAGTTGACTTTAAGTGTGTATATATTCGTACACCGGTTATTAAGAAAAAAGAAAACATCTGCGATTTTGGTTTTATGAGTGTTGAAAGCAGAAATCTTTATAACAATCTTAAAGGCTGCAGCGAAGTATTTGCTATGGCATTGACAACAGGAATTGCTGTTGATCGTGAACTTGCAAAACTGAGAATTACTTCCCGTGCAGAATACTTTGTTACAGATGGAATTGCTTCTGCTGCAATTGATTCATTTGCTGACTATGCTTCGGCAAAAATGAGAGGAGATAAGAAATGTCCGCCGAGATTCAGTCCGGGCTACGGAGATTTTTCGCTTACATTTCAAAGACCGTTTCTTGAAAGACTGGGTGCTCATGCACTGCTTGGAATCACACTGGATTCATCCTGTATGATGACTCCAATCAAATCAATTACTGCTATAATGGGGATCAAAGATGAAGAAAATAACTGAACTGATGAAAGAAAAAAGAATCTATTTTGACGGTGGTACCGGTACGGTTTTGCAGTCTATGGGACTTCCTGCAGGACAGTCGCCTGAATTATGGAACCTTACCCATCCGGATAAAATTATTGAACTGCATAATATGTACTTTGATGCAGGTGCAAATATTGTGAAAACAAATACATTCGGTATTAACAGGGAAAAATTTGCTGATTATCGGGAATTGATCGCCGCCGGAATTCGTTGTGCCAAAACAGCTGCCGGCGGCAGAAAAGATGCCTATGTTGCTTTTGATATGGGTCCGACAGGACAGCTTCTCGAACCGTTGGGACCGCTGAAATTTGAAGATGCTGTATCTATTTTTGCGGATAATGTTAAAGCAGCTGTAGAGTGCGGTGCAGATCTGATTCTTATTGAAACTATGAACGATAGTTATGAAACAAAAGCAGCAGTTTTAGCTGCTAAGGAAAACAGTGATCTGCCTGTATTTGTCACCAATGTTTATGATGCCGGGGGAAAACTGATGACGGGAGCTAATCCGGCAGCTATGATTGCTATGCTGGAAGGATTGAAAGTCGATGCACTTGGCATGAATTGTTCTCTTGGTCCTGATATGATGCTTGATATTATAGGCGAGTTTAAAAAATATTCGTCAACACCCGTAATTGTAAATCCGAATGCAGGATTGCCGGAAGTACGGGACGGTAAGACGGTATATAATATCGGTGTGAAGGAGTTTTCTGAATATATGGTAAAGCTTGCAAAAGGTGGTGCCGATATTCTGGGCGGATGCTGCGGAACAACTCCGGAGTTTATTGCTGCAACAGTCGAGCAGACAGCTTCGCTGCCGTACAGCTTGCCTTCTGAAAAGGATTTTACATGCGTATCATCTTATACCCATGCGGTAATTGTAGGGGAGGATCCTGTCCTTATCGGAGAAAGAATTAATCCTACCGGTAAACCAAAACTTAAGGAAGCACTTCGCAGCGGTGACCTTAATTATATACTGAATGAGGGAATCCGTCAGACGGATGCAGGGTGTCATATACTGGATGTGAATGTGGGATTGCCTGAAATTGATGAAACTGAAATGATGGTGCGCTGCGTTTCAGCACTGCAGGCAGTGACAGATCTTCCGCTTCAGATTGATTCAACGAAATCTGATACACTGGAAAGCGCAATGAGAGTATATAACGGAAAGCCTCTTGTCAATTCTGTAAACGGTACTGAGGAAAGTATGAAGAATGTTTTTCCTTTGGTTCAGAAGTACGGCGGCGGTCTGATTGCACTGACGATCGATGAAACAGGTATTCCTGAAACAGCCGAGGGCAGAACTAAGATTGCTTCTGAAATAATTGCACGTGCGGTAGAATACGGCATCAGAAAAAAAGATATCATTGTCGATCCGCTGGCACTGACTGTATCTTCCAATCCCGAAAGTGCGAAGGTAACTCTGGAAGCGGTCAGACAGATACGGGCACTTGGAGTAAAAACCAGTCTTGGCATTTCCAATATTTCTTTTGGGCTTCCTCAAAGGGAACTGATAACTTCTACGTTTTATGCCAATGCATTGCAGACGGGTCTTAACTGCGCTATTATGAATCCGTTTTCAGCGGCAATGATGAATGTATACTATGCTTACAGGGCATTGAATATGCTTGACAGCGGTTGTGTGGATTATATAAGTTATGCATCATCGGCTTCTGATAAAAATAATCAGGCAGCTGCGGCAAAAACAGAAGAAACACTTCATACGGCTATTGTAAAGGGACTTAAAGACAGTGCTGTATTGAAAACAGAAGAACTGATAAAAATAAATGCTCCGCTTACTATTATTAACGAACATATTATTCCGGCACTTAACGAAATAGGAACAGCGTTTGAGCAGAAAAAAGCATATCTTCCGCAGCTTTTGATGAGTGCGGATGCAGCATCTGCGGCTTTTGAGGTTGTTAAACGAAATATACCGACTGAACAAAGCGATAAAAGCCGTGCAATAGTTCTTGCTACCGTTCAGGGCGATATACATGATATCGGCAAAAATATTGTTAAAGTGCTGATGGAAAGTTACGGATTTACTGTATATGACCTTGGCAGGGATGTGGCACCGGAAAAAATAAGAGATTGTGCATTGGAACATCATTGCAGACTTGTGGGACTGAGTGCGCTGATGACAACTACCGTTCCGGCAATGGCAGAAACGATCAGACTGTTGAATGAAACCGACCGCAGCATCAAAGTAATTGTCGGCGGAGCAGTGCTGAATCAGGAATATGCCGATATGATAGGTGCAGACCATTACGGGGCTGACGCAATGGACAGCGTCCGTTATGCAGAAGCATTTTATGCATAAATCATTATATAATCTGCATAATGATTAACAACCGAAAAATCATGGGGTGCTTATCATTATGAAGAAGATTATTTTTGCAGGACATATGAAACATAAATTTCTGCCTGATAGTACAGGAAAAAGAGATCTTAAGAAGAATATTGTATTGCTGTTGTTCATCGCAGCGGTAATTCTTGGTGCAGCAGCAGGAGCATTAGGCGGAAAGTATGCCGATGCGGAACTTATGAAATCTTTGGATATAGTTTTTCTGACGAATTTTCAGCTTCGTTCAAAAGCAGGAATGTTGTCGGTGTTTACAGCATCATTTGCAGCTAATTTTATTGTTCTGCTGACAATATTTTTATTGGGACTTACATTGTGGGGCGAGCTGTGCGTAATACTGATTCCTCTGATCAAGGGATATGGATACGGATTGACAATAGGGTATTTGTACAGTACCTACGGTATGATGGGGATTTTTTATAATCTGCTGATTATTTTACCGGGAGCCTTTTTGTTTTCAGTGGTTGTTGCTGCTGCCGCAAAGGAATCGTTTGTCAATTCTGTAAGGCTTTTGGCAATGTTTTTTAAAAAAGCTGTCAGCGATGATCCGAGAGTGCAAATGAAGCATTATCTTTTGTCAATGTTATGGCTGTTGTTTCTTGCAGCGCTTTCATCGGCGGCTGATATGCTGTTTTCACTGATGTTCTCATGGATTTTTGGATTCTAATGCTTTGAGCCGATCAGTTAAAGGATGTGTAATAATGAGAAAAAGAAAAGCAAGAATATATGGATTGACCGATTTTTTTAACGGATATATGGATCAGATCGGACAAATGACACTGGTGAATTTGCTGTTTTGTGTTCCGACTGTTATTTTCACGGGAATGATTTTTCTTATCAGCAGCATAATTCCGATTAATATTTTTGTTGTTATGCTTATGATACCGCTGCTGTCGCCGTTTTCGGCAGGATTGTTTTACGCTGCTAAAAGAGTGACGCTCAGGGAAGAATTGAAAGCATTGAGGGATTTTAAAAAAGGAATATCTATGGAATGGAAACCGTTTCTTATAAATTCTTTGATCGTATATGTTATTACCTGCGGTATATATGTAACAATGCAGATATACAGAGGAGGACTTTCCAATCCGATCCTGCTGACAGCGTTTATCATGAGCATGGTATTTGTGTTGTTTTTTGTGTGCTTTGAAAACTCTTTTCTGACTATGCTTGTAACAGTAGATATAAAAGTTTCGGAAGCCGTAAAAAATGCAGTGCTTATGTTTATCGGCGGGATTTTTTATCATCTGAAGGTAATTCTGTCACTTGCACTTGTAATATTCCTGATGTTTTCTGTTGTGATGATAATAGGAGATTATTTGGTTGCGGGATTGACATTAATGATTCCTTTTTTGCTGTTTGTACCCGTATTGTGTGCATATATTATAGTGTATAATATTTTTCAGACGGTGGAAAAAATCATTGTCATTCCCTTTACGGAAGAAAAAACACAGTCTGGTTCAGAGGGAAAAAATGCTGAGGATAAACCGGAACCGGACAGAGAAGAACTGGAGAAGCTTAGCAAGGGTGATCCGGAAGAATATGTATTTGTCAGTGGAAGAATGTTAAAGAGAAAAACAATATTAAAAATGCTGGAAGAATGAAAAAAACAGATGATTTATTATCAGCCGGGCAGTAAAATGATATAAATTCCGCTGTTGATCAGAATTGGAATAATTGACTGACAGCACCTGTTTTTTGTATAAAACAATTAGTGTTTAACTGATAAAACTTTGTCTGATATTACAATAATCAAATTGATTCAGATGTTCCGGCTATACAAAATTACAATAGGTTAACAAATAGTATGTCAATTCAAACAAAAACTTGTTTAAAAAACTAATCAATCTTACATATCCGGCAGGAAATATATGCTGAAAAATTTTGATTATTTTACTAATATTTCAGAATATAAACGAGGATAGAAAAAAATAAAAAAATGATATTGACAACTTTTTAACAATCATTTATAATGGTATTGTAATCAGAATTAAAGTAATCATCATGATGCTTTTATTCAAATTTTTGGTATAATGATTGCAATTTGAGAAAAATCTATGAAAACGGAGGACAAGAACGATGGCTAACACAGAAAAAGAAGTCGAAGTTCAGACAAATGAAAATCTTGTACAAGATCTTGACAGCTTCAACGCAAAGCTTGCACAGGTAAGAGAAGCACAGAAGATTTTTGCATCCTATTCACAGGAACAGGTAGATAAGATTTTCAAAGCAGCCGCTGTTGCAGCAAACCAGGCTCGTATTCCGCTGGCAAAAATGGCTGTAGAAGAAACAGGTATGGGTTTTGCAGAGGATAAGGTTATAAAAAATCATTACGCATCAGAATATATCTACAATAAATATAAGGATACCAAAACCTGCGGAACTATTGAATATGACAGTGCGTTTGGTATTAGAAAGGTTGCTGAACCGATCGGTATTATCGGTGCTGTAATCCCGACAACAAACCCGACATCTACTGCTATTTTCAAGACATTGATCTGTCTTAAAACAAGAAACGGTATCATTATCAGCCCACATCCCCGTGCAAAGAAATCAACAATTGCAGCTGCTAAGATCGTACTGGAGGCAGCTGTTAAAGCCGGTGCACCGGAAAATATTATCGGATGGATCGATGTACCCTCACTCGAACTTACAAATGAACTTATGAGAAATTCGGATACGATCCTTGCAACAGGCGGTCCCGGAATGGTAAAGGCAGCGTATTCTTCAGGCAAGCCCGCTCTCGGCGTAGGCGCAGGTAATACTCCTGTAATTATAGACAGTACTGCTGATATAAAGGTAGCAGTAAACTCTATTATCCATTCAAAGACATTTGATAACGGTATGATCTGCGCATCTGAGCAGAGTGTTACTGTTATGGCTGATATATATGACGAGGTAAAGAAGGAATTTGCTTACAGAGGCTGCTACTTCCTCCAGGGCGAAGAGCTTGATAAGGTAAGAAAGACTATTATCATT
>CACZPV010000165.1 GCA_902783065.1 uncultured Ruminococcus sp. | reverse complement strand
TGCAGCTGACGTGCATGAAAATCACGGATATTAGCTGCTGCTTTTTCAAGTGTCCGAATGAAATCGGGATCACAGCTTTTGCATGCCTTTTCCAGTTCTTCTTTCGGTACCTCAAAAAACTCCGGTGCTGTGCCGTCAAACCGGATAGTATATTCCCGTACCGCCTGATCACCGTTTTTACATACATTACTGATTATATCAGAAACAATCGCTGTTATGTTTCTGTCCGTATCGCTGCTTCTTTCACGAACTGATTTCAGAAATTCATATTCAGCAGTTCCGTTTGCCTTTACTGTTTTTATCATTGCATTTTCTTCCTTTCCGTTTCCATTTTATCCGCTAATTCTTCTATTTCTGATTTTCTGAGCTTCAGACTGGCGGAATTGGCTATAAGCCTTGCTGATATCGGCGCTACATTATCCTCAATAATTACAAGTCCGTTTTCCTTAAGTGTGGAACCTGTTTCTACGATATCAACAATTGCATCTGCAAGCCCAAGCAGAGGTGCCAGTTCAACCGATCCTTCTATTTTTATTACACGGATATCCATTCCCTTACCTTCAAAAAAGTTACGGGTTACATTAGGATATTTGGTTGCAATAGTTCTGGCTTCATAGCCGGAAAAGAAATCAAAGCCTTTCTTTCCAGCCAATGCAAAACGACATTTTCCAAAACCAAGATCAAGGATTTCATAAAAGCTTCTGCCGTTTTCCATAATTGTATCTTTACCGACAACACCAAGATCACATACCCCATTTTCCACATAGGTAATGACATCTGCCGCCTTGGCAAGCACAACTTCTATATTTCCGTTTCCTATCGGAAGAATAAGCCTTCTTCCCTTTTCTCTGACTGCTGTACAATCAAATCCTGCTGCTTCCAGCAATTTTACAGTATCTTTTTCCAGTCTGCCCTTTGTAAGAGCGATTCTTAATGGTTTCATCAGTTTCATACTCCTGTATCTATCGTCTTTATTTCTTCGCCGACAACTGCCAGCTTCCTGATTCCCTTATATCTTGCGTAAGACATGGCTTCATCAAACGTTTCAAATACACTGTCCTCTCCGCAAATACCGGCTTCGGAAAGAGTTCCGGTATATTTGATAGCCTCGATTTCATATCCTTCTTCGCTGTGTACAAGTATATCCGGCGCTTTCTTTTCGGGAATATTGCCTCTTTTCATCATCACATTCGCAAGAGCATCAACATTTATGCCAAAACCAATTGCAGACGCAGGTCTGTCAAAATGATCCAGTAATTTATCATATCTTCCGCCGATCAGCACAGGTTCACCTGAACCCATTACATAACCGCTGAATACGATATCACTGTAGTAGTCATTCCTCTGCACCAGACCAAGATCAATCATGATCCTATCTCCCAGTCCCAGCTTCATCAGATCGTTATAAATTTCACGCACATATTCCAATGCTTTCAGTGCTTCGTCATCATCACACATAGTAATTGCTTCATCCAGTACTTCTATTCCTCCGAACAGCCGGGGCAGTTTTCGTATCATGCTGACTGCCTGTGTCTGTTCCAGTTTATCCAGTTCACTATTTAGTGCAGAGTAGTTTTTGGATTCAATAAGCTGACGAATCTGTTCACGTTCCTTATCACCTACCGGCAAGTTCTTTGACATAGCCCTATAAAATTTTGCATTACCCAGTTCAATTCTGAAATCAGGTATACATTTGGACAATGCCTCCACGGCTGTAGTAATGGTCTCAAGATCAGCACGCTTACCGCTTGCACCGATCAATTCAATTCCTGTCTGCATTACTTCATTGCTTCGTCCGGTTAATCCGGGATTGTACCTGTACACTCTCTGGTTATAATACAGACGTATCGGATGACGTTCATTCATCAATCTGGTTGTGACCATTCTGGCAATAGGAAGTGTTGAATCGGGACGTACTACCATCAGTCTGCCCTTGGAATCGCTCATTTTAAACATATATTCCATTGGAATACCAGATACTTCTTCCTTAAAAAGATCATAAAACTCTATTCCCGGTGTAAGAACCTCATGAAATCCTCTCTGTGAAAAAACATTTCCTAATATAGAAGAAACTGTTCTGTTAGCAAGACATTCTTCAAACAAAAGATCTTTTGTTCCGACGGGAGTAATTTTAGAATAATTTTTCATTAGCTTTTACCTCAACTGTCTTTTTTCCTTGTTTACAACGCATTAAAGAATACACACACGTTATTGCTTCATCACGATAAAGCAATAACGTATTAATAAGATAACATATTACTTCTGATTTGTCAAGTACCAAATTTCCGGCGCCCGCCGCCTTATGTGTCAAGTAGGAGTTGGCAAAATCCCGTATAAAAAAATGCAGCGTCACTCTGGTGCATAACAAAAAACACCCGCAGCCGAATCAGCGATTGAGCTGCAGGTGTTCTTTTGTTGTTTATTTAAGTTTAGTAAGCTCTGTCCAGCCAAAGGGCACGTTAGTTGGACCTGCACCCTCAACACCTACTACTGTTGAAGGGTCATTTGTACTCTGGAATACACGGTCTGCACGTGTGGATACCTCAACGTTTGTGCCGTCAGTACGCTGATATGTGTTTACT
>CACZPV010000164.1 GCA_902783065.1 uncultured Ruminococcus sp. | reverse complement strand
TCATGAACCGAGAAAGCAGACGACTGATGAATTTGTTTTAGTCTAAGTGGCGGCTGGTATTATTGAGGGTCCGGCGGCTCGCCGGCGGCGGCATGGTTGTATTTTATCGTAAAGAACCGATCAGCTTTTCCGTTTCAACAACAATAAGCGGAACAAGCGACAACCCTATGACAATAAGCCAACAGAACGGCGAAAGCGGAACAGTTTTGAAAATCGCTGCTAATGCCGGAACAGATATCACCGATACCTGCATTATTACACCGATTATGAAAGAACCAATAAGCTTCGGATTTCCTGTAATTCCGGTATACAATAAGGATTTTTCACTTCTGAGATTAAAAGAGTGGACTAACTGACTGATACTGAGAACTGCAAAAGTCATTGTTCTTCCGACCGCGGGGTCATCGCCGTGATCAAAAAATATTCGTCCGATGCTGTAAGCCAAAAAAGCCAGCGCACCTATAAAACAGCCTTCTATAACAATTGAGAGAACACTGTCCCTTGTAAATATTCCTTTTTTTGTATCTGTAGGCGGCCGTTCCATGATATCATCTCTGGCAGGCTCCGATCCGAGGGCAAGTGCCGGCAGAGAATCCGTTACCAGATTGATCCACAAAAGCTGTATCGCAAGCAATGGCGATGGAAGATTCAATAAAAAGGCACTCAGTACAGTTAAAATTTCACCGATATTACTGGATAAAAGAAAATGAATGGTTTTCCCGATATTATCGAAAATTCCTCTGCCCTGCTCAACTGCACTGACAATTGTTGCAAAATTATCATCCGTCAGAATCATGTCCGCAGCGCTTTTGGCAACATCTGTTCCGCTGCGCCCCATTGCACATCCGATATCTGCACATTTCAGTGCAGGCGCATCATTTACTCCGTCACCAGTCATAGCAACTACTGCACCGCTGCTTTGAAAAGCTTTGACTATTCTTACCTTATGTTCCGGTGACACACGGGCAAAAACCGAATACTTCCAGATATTATTTTTCAGTTCGGTATCTGAAATTCCGTCAAGCTCGCTGCCGGAAGCACATCTGTCCCCTTTTTTAAAAATTCCCAGTTTCTCCGCAACTGCCTTCGCGGTAATGATATGGTCACCTGTGATCATAACTGTTTTTATTCCGGCTTTTCGGCAAAGTGAAACTGCTCCGTATGCCTGCGGTCTTGGCGGATCACTCATGCCAATTAATCCAGCGAATATCAGTCCGCTTTCTGTTTCATTGTTCTCCGGTTTCTCCGCTGTATCTTTATATGCTGCTGCAATTACCCTCATTGCCTTTTCTGCAAGCGCATTATTTTCTGCATAAAGCTTATTCTTTATTGCTGATGTCATTGCAGCCGACTTCCCTGACATCCGTACCGAAGAACACAGTCCGATCAATATATCGGGCGCTCCCTTGACAATGGTCCGATAGCCGCCCGTTGAAAGCTTGTGAATAGTGATCATTCTTTTTCTCTTTGAATCAAAGGGTATTTCACCTACCCTCTGATACTTTTTTTCGAGTTCTGTTTTTAACTGCCCCGCATCCGCTGCAGCAGTTACCAGAGCTGCTTCAGTCGGATCTCCGGTTCCATGAAAGCCATGTGCAGTTTTTGTTAAAGTACTGTTATTGCACACAGCGGCGAGCGACAGCAGAAACATTCCCTCTGATGTATGCGCACTGATTGCTCCGCCCGCATCAGAAAGCGCCTGCACTGTCATTTTATTCTGCGTCAGCGTTCCCGTTTTATCGGAACAGATCACATTTGCACTGCCCAGTGTTTCAACCGCAGGAAGTTTGCGTACTACTGCTCTGCTGGCAGCGAGCTTTCTTACACCGAGTGCCAGTACAATTGTCACAATTGCAGGCAGTCCCTCAGGAATTGCAGCTACAGCAAGACTGACCGATATCATAAACATATTCAGCGGCGCAACCCTCTGCAAAATTCCGAGCACGAAAATGATAATACATATCACCACTGCACAGATGCCAAGAACCTTACCTGTTTTTGCAAGGCTTTTCTGCAGAGGGGTCTTAGGGCTTTCGCCGCTGTCAAGCATTGCGGCAATTCTGCCAACCTGAGTATCCATTCCTGTACCGGTAACGATAGCCTTGCCGTGACCTGCTGTAATGAAGGTGGAAGAAAAGAGCATATTCGCCCTGTCGGCAGGCGGTGTTTGTTCATGAAGAATGAGATCGGCACGTTTTTCACTCGGTACAGCTTCTCCGGTAAGAGAGGATTCTTCCGCTTTAACTGCCACCGCTTCTGCCAGTCTGGCATCAGCACAGACAAGATCTCCGGCTTCAAAAACAACAATATCGCCCTGTACAAGATCTTCTGACAGAATTTTTTTTCGTTTTGCATCACGAATAACAGTTACATGGGGAGCGGATAGTTTTTTCAGCGCTTCGATTGCCTTTTCTGCACGGCTTTCCTGCACAGTACCTATTACTGCATTCAGAATCACGATCAGCAATATCATAATCGGATCAATAAAATCTCCGTCTTCCGTTACCATAGCAATCCAGAAGGAGATTCCTGCTGCAATCAGAAGAAGCAGTACCATAAAATCGGAAAACTGCATCAGAAATTTGACGATTATTCCGGGTTTTTTCTTTTCCATCAACATATTTTTTCCGTATTTCTGTAAACGTTCTTTTGCCTGAGCATCTGAAAGCCCTTTTTCAATATCTGTTTTGAGTACTTTGGCCGTATCTTCACTGCTAAAGCTGTGCCACTGCATGGCATCACTCTCCCTTATAAAGCTTCTTGTTATTACTGCTCTTTTACTGTTCAACAATACCGGGATTCACAGATTCAGGTATAAATTAATCAGCATTTTCAGAGTTTATCTGAAAAAAACATCCGATATAATATATAAGGATCATAAATAAAATATTCATCGTAAAAACATCCCGGTCGGCATTAGTGTAAAGGATGTCAGATTATGACACGAATCTGTTCAGGCGGTATGCGTACGAAGCACGCATGCCGCCGTTCCTACGTGGGAAAGGGCAAAAAATAACACATCATTACTGTATATTTAACAGCAGTTACGATTGAGTTTCACGGATTCAGATATGATAATAATATCCGTATAGTGGTTAGTAACAACAAACCATAAAAAAACTGTATAAAATGACAACAAAATAACTTTTCGTTCATTTTGCAATGTCAAAAACAATTGTTTACGGAGCTTTTTACAGTAAAAATGCAAGTTTCTAAAAAAAAATTGCATTTTTTTGCAAATTCCACTTGATTATCGGATAAAAGTATGCTAAAATAAACCTTGCGTGAGTGCTGACTGCACAAACGAATACAGTATTCACAACCAAATATAATATATTTTTAAGGAGTGACGATGATGTCATATGTAAGCGAAGTACTCGAAAAAGTTATCGAAAAAAACCCCGCACAACCCGAGTTCGTTCAGGCTGTTAAGGAAGTTCTTGAATCTCTTGAGCCTGTAATCGAGGCTAATCCTCAGTATCAGAAGGAAGCAATTCTTGAAAGAATTACTGAGCCTGAAAGACAGCTTATGTTCAGAGTTCCATGGGTGGACGATAAGGGTAATGTACAGGTTAACCGCGGTTTCCGTATTCAGTTCAACAGTGCTATCGGTCCGTATAAGGGCGGTCTCAGACTCCATCCTTCCGTTAATCTCGGCATCATCAAGTTCCTTGGTTTTGAACAGATTTTCAAAAATTCTCTGACAGGTCTTCCGATCGGCGGCGGCAAGGGCGGCTCTGATTTCGACCCGAAAGGCAAGAGTGACAGAGAAGTTATGGCATTCTGCCAGAGCTTTATGACAGAGCTGTTCAGAC
>CACZPV010000163.1 GCA_902783065.1 uncultured Ruminococcus sp. | reverse complement strand
GTCTTAACCGCTTGACCACCGGGCCATATGGTGGATTTTACTGGCTGTCACATTTATCTGAAACGTAACGCCGAACTCAATCGACATGTTTCCGGCGCTACGCTGTTGGTAGCGGTAGTGGGATTCGAACCTACGACACTCCGGGTATGAACCGAATGCTCTAGCCAACTGAGCTATACCGCCATTTATCTGCTCTGTAACAGTCAGCTTCATTATTATATTATATACAACACGATTTGTCAAGAGAAAATATAAAAAAAATTCAACAAATTATATACAAAATGTAATTTAATTAATATATAATACAAAACGTAAATAATATTTAATAAACTTTCTTTTAATCTTTTTAAGAAGCTGAAAAATCTTTCTTAGTTATTTAGATTTATACACTTTATATTATAAAATTTACTTAAGCTTACCACTTTTAATACTAAGTTATTCTAAAAACGACTGTTGATCAGGATTTTTAGTGTGAGATATTAAAATAAATTATTACAAATTGTAATAATTTAATATTCAAAATTCCAAATAAGAAATAATAAGTTTTCAACTTTAGAATGTTGAAAAAGTTGAAAACTTATTAACCTATATGTTGAATTACATATATTGCTTAAAAAGATAAAAAAAGTAAAAATTATACAATATATAGTATTTTAAGGAAAATACAAACATATTTTGCCGTAATATATTTTTTAAAAATTACATTCTGTAAATTGTTTTTAACATTTTCAACAATTCAATGTTGAAAACCTTTTTAATTTAACATTTACTATCTGTAAAATACTCTTTTTTTAGAATGGAAAGACAATCTATGTCATAGTATACTCCATCTTTCAGCAGATCATGTCTTAATGTTCCTTCATATTTCATACCGATTTTTTCCATTACTCTGCGTGATGCAACATTTATGCTCATACAAAGTCCGGATATTTTTTCAAAACCAAAAGTTTCAAATCCCAATTTCAACATTTCTGCTGCTGCTTCGGTAGTGTATCCCATATTTCTGAATCCGGTATCAATATAATAGGAAATGTCAGCGTGATTGTGATTTGGGCTGACATTAATTAATCCTACATTACCAATATATCTTTGATTATTTTTTAAAAACATACCGAATTCATAACTTTGCATTGTTCTGATATTATTTTTTAAAAATTTTAGCCATTGTTTTGCTCTTTTTTTAGAATATTCCTTAGGTATACCATAAGTTGTAAAATAGATTTCCGGCTGACGTACAACTTCAAGGAAACTGTCGAGATCTGACCGGTGATATTCTCTGATAATCATACGCTGTGTTGTAAATTGAAATTCCGGCATAGTGTCCTCCTGTGTCTATATCTTATCTACAATATACATCAAAAATTACCGTTAGTCAATTAATGAAGTGATTAAAAAAGCCGTTCCGAAAAAACGAAACGACTTTTTTGATTATTCACTTCTTTTGAATCCATGTACGTGGGTCATATATAGGTATTGATACATATTATAATTATACTGTGGAGGCATTCCGAAGAAGTAGTGTAAAATTTCATTATCTTCACCAAGACAATTTCGTTCTACCTGAGGATCGAACAGATAATGTTTGTTGTTAATCTCAATATCTGTCCAATAGTGTCCGTCATATCCTCCGGCAGACATTGCTACCTGACCGTAAACCACATTTGCTTCAAAACCGATTCGTCTCATCATCACAACAAAGGCTGCGGAGAAGTTTTCGCAAGTTCCTATTTTGTTTTTAAGAATACAATATGAAAACTCTGCGATTTCTTCATCTTCATCATTCAGGTAATCATCGATTGTAATTGCCTTATATCCACCGTATTCATAATTACAGTTTTCGACAAGATAATCATAACAAGCCTGTGCCTTTTCTGCATTAGTCATATCTTCACGAATAATTTCTGCAAATATTGTATCCACCATATTATCAATTTCTTCATAATTGGTTTTAACAGGAGAAAGTTGTACTGAATTTAATAATTCAGAAATATTTTCCATGTCAGGATAGATATTACTTTCCTTATCACCAAGTACAATAATTACCAATTTGTTGCTGTTTCCGTTTTCATCTTTCATAATGATATTAGTATTTCCTGCATCAACAGCAGTAACAATACCGTTTTCGTCAACGACAGCAACATCCGGATCGGCAGAAGTATATGTAAGTACATCACTCTGCGTACCGTTTACTTCAATTTCATAATTTTCTCCTACTTCCAGTACAGCTGCATTATTGGTAAGCCGCAGCATATTTTCATCAATATAGACAATTGTATTTTCAGATTCCGGTGTCCATGGTGTACCGTCAGGAGCAGTAACATGACCGGTGTCTGTGGAAAATGAGATATTCTGATTGTTATTGTTGCTTTGTTGTTTCTTTTCTTTTACTGTAACCTTGCATGAGCTTTCAATTCCGTTATAGGTTGTTACCGTAATCCAGGCTTCTCCGGGGGAAACTGCTTCAAATTCTCCTGCCCACTGTGTTTTTTTAATTTTTACAATACTTTCGTCACTGCAGCTATAGAGAAGTTGGCTTGACGCAGCACCATCATTTACCTTACTTGTCAATGTATATTTTTGTCCGACACTCAGTTCTATATCATCTTGAGAAAGAATGACGGATTCGGGTGCTTTTTTTACTGTAATTTTACAGCTTGCTTCTTTGCCGTTGTAAGTACGGACAGTAACCCATGCAGTTCCTTCTTTAACAGCTTTAATTTCTGCTGTCCAATCTGTTTTTATCATTTTAATAATATTGTTATCACTGGAGCGGAAGGTTCTTACTGCTGCTCCAGTATCAGATGGCATTCCGCAGCTGAGTTTATAGGTTTCTCCTATTCCGAGAGAAAGCGTTGGTTTTGAAATCATAATTTTTGAAGGTGCTTTTTTTACTGTAATTTCACATGAAGCTTCTTTACCGTTATAAAGACGAACAGTAACGTAAGCTGTGCCAGTTTTGATTGCCTGAAATGAGCCTTCCCAGTTAGTATCGGTCATTTTAATAATACTATTATCACTGGAACGGAATGTTCGGTTTGCAGAAGCAGTATTTTCAGGCAAAACAGCACCTAAACAATAGTTTTCTCCTATGCCAAGAGTAAGTGTATATTTTTCCAATGAAACAGATTCCGGTGCTTTTTTTACAGTTATTTTACATTTTGCCTTATTTCCCTGTGAATCAATTGCAGTCACATAAGCAGTTCCTTCAGATTTTGCTGTAATTTTACCGTCTTTAATTTTTACAGTTTTTTCATTGTCGGATATCCATTTATCGGCTTTAACATTGGTTTTTGGGGTATAGGTTTCTCCCATACCGAGGGAAATTTCTTTTTTATCCATCTGAATCGGCTCTGTTTTTGGAACAGCAGCAGATGATTCATGATTATTCTCATAAGGTAATTCCTCATTTTCAGTTCGAGGTGCAATAGCAGTATCTCCAGTTTTTTCAATCATTGCAACATCTGTTTTTTGTGATATGAAGCATAAAAAAACGATTCCAAGCAATAAAGATACTGAAAATATCATGGCTGTTTTTTTCAGTAATTGCATTGCAGAGATTTCTCCTTTCATATATTTTTATTATAGTCGATTGTAAAAGTCTGAAAATCCTTTTTCAATGCGGTTTTTGATATCATGTGTTTAACAATTTCTTCTCCGCTGTAATCCGTCATTTTCGTAGCTTTTGCGTCGAAAACGACTATTTTCTGACTTTCGGAGCGGGGTTTTACAATCGGCTGTATATTTTTATCTGATTTACGAATCCGTTTATTCATACGTTTTAAAAGTTCATTCATTTGTAATTCGTTATATTAATTTATCAAAAAAATTATTGACAAAAATATTATATCTTATTGAAAATTATTTGTCAATGAAAACAAAGAGCTGTCACACAGCGTTTCATTAAGTACGCTTTTGTGACAACTCTATGAGTTATGAATTAATAAAATTGTATTTTTACAGTTATGCTTGTTGATTGTGATTGAAATACATATTTTAAAAAGTACTGCAATTATCTATCAATTTTCGGAAGCTTATCGAAACCCTTTTGCAGATCTTCGTCCGTAGGGATATAATCTATCATAGTTCCGTCATGGAAAGCACTGTAAGCAGTCATGTCAAAATAACCTGTACCTGTAAGACCAAAAAGAATAGTCTTTTCTTCTCCGGTTTCTTTGCATTTCAATGCTTCATCAATAGCTCCTTTTATAGCGTGAGATGATTCAGGAGCAGGCAGAATAGTTTCTACTCTTGCAAAAAGCTTTGCAGCTTCAAATACCTTCGTTTGTTCATAAGAAACCGCTTCCATCAGACCGTCATGATAAAGTTTAGACAAAATTGGCGACATACCATGATATCTGAGTCCTCCGGCATGGTTAGCAGAAGGAATAAACCCGCTTCCAAGAGTATACATTTTTGCCATCGGAGTTACCATACCTGTATCGCAGAAATCATATGCGTATTTTCCTCTTGTAAAAGAAGGACAGGATGCAGGTTCTACTGCAACAATTCTTATATTTTTATTATCAACTATCTTATCACGCATGAATGGAGCAATCAATCCTCCGAGGTTTGAACCACCGCCGGCACATCCGACAACAACATCAGGATATTCTTCCAGAAGTTCCATTGCTGTTTTTGCTTCCAGACCTATAACTGACTGATGCAGTAATACCTGATTCAGAACAGAACCTAATACATAACGACAGCCTTCAGTAGTAGTTGCTTTTTCAACAGCTTCGGAAATAGCACACCCCAGACTTCCTGTTGTGCCGGGATTCTCTGCAAGAATTTTTCTGCCAACTACCGTTGTGTCGGACGGGCTTGGAATAACATCAGCATCAAATGTCTGCATAACTGCTTTTCTGAATGGTTTTTGTTCATAGGAACATTTTACCATATAAACTGTAAGTGGGATTCCGAAATATGCGCAGGCTTCAGAAAGAGCTGTTCCCCACTGACCGGCACCGGTTTCTGTAGTAAGAGAAGTAAGACCCTGCTTTTTTGCATAATAAGCCTGTGCAATAGCAGAATTAAGCTTATGGCTGCCTGACGTATTATTACCTTCAAATTTATAATAAATTTTTGCAGGTGTATCGAGTTCTTTTTCAAGATTATAGGCACGAATAAGCGGAGAAGGACGATAGATTTTATACATTTCCTGAATTTCTTCCGGAATATCAATGTATCTTGTTTCGGAGTCCATTTCCTGATGAGCGAGTTCCTTGCAGAAAATAGGGTAAAGATCTTCCTCTTTAAGCGGCTGCAAAGTTGCAGGATTGAGCAGAGGATCAGGCTGTTCTTTCATATCTGCACGAAGATTGTACCATTGTTTCGGCATCTGGTCTTCTGAAAGATAAAATCTGTATGGAATTTTCTTTGACATATTCAAGACTCCTTTTTGGATAATTGGTAAAATTATCTTATTATACTTTATCGCATTACAGCTTTACATAGCTGTTGTTCGTACTATATAATTATATTGTATCATTTATTATTTGTCAACACTCATAATTTTATATTTTTTGCTTATATTTTTGTGAACTTGTCAGCAAGTTCAGGATTTATAAAAATATGAATTTGAATTATCAAATACATAAATTTAACAGGATTAAGAAGAAAATTTTAAATTATTATAGACTTTATTTGATTTTTGGTATATAATTATGATATATGTGTGTTCAGAGGCTTTTTGTTTAAAGGCTGCCTTTGGAAAAATATTGAAAGGAAGATAATAATGAAAATAAAATCGCTTTTAAAACCCGCAGCAGTATTATGTGCTGCAGCTGTACTTGTCTCCGCAGCGGGATGTGCGGATACATCATGGAGTTATAAAACAAGCGGCAAAACACTTTCCAATGGTATATGGATATATAAGACATATACTGAAATGTCATCCGCTATGTCAAAATATGAAGAAGAATCAGGTAAAACTATCCAGATTACAGATGATGATTTTGCCGACAAAAAGATAGAAAAGAAAAATATCTATGACTGGATTGCAGATAAGGCAAAGGACGATTGTATAGAGTATCTTACTATAGAAAAACTGGTTAAGGATAATAAAGTAAGTATTGATAAGGAAAGTATTAAATCTAACGAAAAAATGTATCAGAGTTATATAGAACAGGCTGGTATGGGAGATCTTTTTGAAAAAATAGGTGTTTCGTCCAAATCTGCAGCCTATGCTGACAGTACAACATCAACCTATAAGGAAGATCTGTTTAAAAAATTGTATGATAAAGAAGGTACTAAAGCTGTTAAAGATGAAGAAGTAAAGAAATACTTTACCGATAATTATACAGATTACTATTATATTCATTACTCTATAAAAACAACTGATGAAGAAGGAAATTCAGTAGACATCAGTGATGAAAAGAAAGATGAAGTCAAGATCAATCTTTCAAAATATGCTAAGGAACTGAATGATGGTTCTAAGGTAACTACAGAAATTGATAGTGAATATAAGACTGATTTTAAACTGGGCGATGACGAAAGTGTACCGAGTGTTTCAAGTACTTCAAAGCTCTCTGAATCTGATATTTCAGAAGAAGTGCAAAAGGCAATTAAGGAACTTGGTGATAAAAAAGCAACAGTTAAACTGATTGATGATACTTATTATCTTCTTTATAAAGGTTCTGTTTCCGAAAAGGCTTCCAAGATTACTGATGATACAGAAACGAAAGATGCTATCTCCAGAATAGGCATAGTTCATGAAATGAAGGATGATGAATTTGATAAGTATATTGAAAGCGAAAAAAAGAAGCTGAAAGTTGATACCAATGATGATTGTATCTCCAAATACAGCGTAGAAAGAACTATTAATCTGATAAGAGATTTTGTTAAATCACAGTCATCTCAGTAATTGACGTTTTTCCCGCCGCATTTGCGGCGGGTTTTTTATATTATTAGTAAACGCATAAAGTATTCTATCGAATGTTAGTATTAAACCCAAAACGCTGATTAATGAATTAATAAGCGTTTCCATAGTATGAGAACAAAAATAATGATTCCGTAATTGACATTAAAAGTCTTATGGAGTACAATAATAAGTATCAATAATAGTTCAGTGAGGGCTGTAATTATGGTGGATTTTCTGAGAAGAACATGGGCGCAGGTAGATATAGATGCTATTAAACATAATTTCAGGGAAATTAGGAAAACTGTCGGCAATGATACAGAAATTATGTGTGTTATCAAAGCTGATGGCTATGGTCACGGGGCAGTGTTCCTCGGACAGTATTATGAAAAAATCGGAGCGGACAGATTTGCCGTTTCAAATATTGAAGAAGCAATGCAGCTCAGAGAAAACGGTATCACAAAACCAATTCTCATTCTGGGTTTTACACCGGCAGAGATGGCTAAGGAACTTGCTGATAACAATATTACACAGGCGGTTCTGTCGCTTGATTATGCAAGAGAATTATCTGAAAATGCAGTAAAAAATCATGTCAGGGTCAGTGTGCACGTCAAACTTGATACCGGTATGAGCAGAATCGGTTTTATGTATCAGAATATTGAACGTGATGTACACTCGTTGGAACTGATTAAGGAAGTCTGTCAGCTTGAAGGATTATGTGCAGAGGGTATTTTTACACATTTTGCCGTATCAGATGAGGCAGAAGATGGTAAATCAGCTACTTTGCATCAGCTTGATTGTTTTTCTGATGCAGTTGAAAAACTTAAAAAAGATGGAATTGATTTTAAAACAGTACACTGCTCAAACAGCGGTGCGATTATTGATTATAAGCAGGCAAAATGTGACTGCGTGAGAGCAGGTATTATTC
The DNA here is from genome assembly GCA_902783065.1 of uncultured Ruminococcus sp. Classification (GTDB taxonomy): domain Bacteria; phylum Bacillota; class Clostridia; order Oscillospirales; family Acutalibacteraceae; genus UBA1213. The sequence continues at coordinate 776 of CACZPV010000163.1, read as the reverse complement.
TTTACGGACTTGCACCTTCTCCGAAATTGTCAGGAAAAATAGATTTGCAGCAGGCTATGCAGATAAAAAGTGTGATTGCACAAATTAAAACAGTAGAACCTTATACTGCAGTCAGCTATGGCGGTACCTATGTAACAGAACGGCAAACGAAAATTGCAACTGTTCCGATTGGCTATGCTGATGGTTATACAAGGAGTTTATCCGGAAAAGCTTATATGACGGTAAAAGGAAAAAAAGCTCCTGTTATCGGCAGAGTATGTATGGATCAGGTAATGATTGATATTACAGATATTGATGGAGTGGAAACAGGAGATGAAGTGACAGTAATCGGTAATGGACAAGATAATACCATTTCATTTGATAATATTGCGGAATTGACAGGTACGATAAATTATGAACTGGTATGTTTAGTAGGAAAAAGAGTTCCGAGAATATATATGCGCCATGGAAAAAATGTTGGTATGATGGACTGTATACGTTCCTCGACGGATGACTGACGGATGAATACCTTTCTTTTCATCTCTTTCCTGCGACAGCCGGTGAAAAGAAAGTATTAATATCTGTTCAAATCCTTATGTAGTTTGAATTTTATATTATATTTAGTATTGTAAGTTGAATTAATAACTTTTTGAATTTTGCAGTCAGCTTAAAATCCCCGTATCCCAAGGAGGACAAGATATGAAGTTACTGGTGCTGGACGGAAATAGTATATTGAATCGTGCATATTATGGAATCAAAATATTGACTACTAAAGACGGTTACTATACGAATGCGAT
>CACZPV010000162.1 GCA_902783065.1 uncultured Ruminococcus sp. | reverse complement strand
TATTATAAATTTATGGCAGCATTGGGTGTAGATATCGTATATAACCATGCAGATTACCGTTTGTTGGGCAGCAGAGCACTGGAAGCATTGTCCGAATATAGGGAAGTTAACCTTTTTTTGAGAGGAATCGTTCCTCTGATAGGATTCCGCAGCGACTATGTATATTACGAAAGAAGCGAACGCTTTGCGGGAGAGTCTAAATATCCGCTGAAAAAAATGTTGAAATTTGCAGTGGACGGTATAACATCGTTCAGCGTTAAACCGTTAAAAATAATTTCCAATATTGGTATCATTATTTGCCTTCTTAGTGTCATATTCTTTATATATGCTATTATTTCATTTTTCTGCGGCAGCAGTGTGGCAGGATGGGCGTCCATTATGTGTTCTATATGGTTCCTCGGAGGACTTCAGATGATGGGAATTGGTATCGTTGGAACCTACGTGGGCAAAATTTATAGCGAAAGCAAACACCGTCCCCGCTTTATTATTGATAAAACGATTATCAATGGTCAATGATACGGGTTTGTACGCTGACAGAGATTTTAAAGCCGCATGAATAACGTTTGTTTTTGACTTTTACAATCAGTCGGCACAATTATGGTATAAGGAGTGGATGATACACAATGACGGGAAAAACAATACTTGACTATATGGATGATATAAAGCACGATCTGAACGAATTGATTGCAATTCGTTCTGTATCATGTTCCGGAAGTGAATTGCCGGAGCAGGCATTGGATTATATTCTCGGTAAGGCAAAGCAGATGGGCTTTACTGTAAAAAAAACAGGAAATATTGCAGGACATATTGAATATGGTGAAGGTGACGAACTTGCAGCAGTGCTTGCACATGTAGATGTTGTGCCGGCAGGTGAGGGATGGACTGCTGAACCCTTCCGGCTGACCGAAAAAGACGGACGTCTTTACGGCAGAGGAATTGTAGATGACAAAGGACCTGCGATAACAGCACTGTACTGTCTGAAGGCACTTAAAGATAATGGAATTGTTCCGAAAAGAAGGATTCGGCTGATTATTGGTGCGGCAGAGGAAATCGGAATGCATGATATGGAAACGTATTTTGCTTCCGAACAGATGCCTGATATGGCATTTACACCTGATTCGGAATACGGCATCTGTCTGAAGGAAAAAGGAATCATGCAGCTTGAAGTTTCTGCGCCCGTACACGATGGTACACTTCTGACAGAATTTCATTCAGGAAATGCTGTCAATGCAGTACCTTCCAAGGCATATGCACTTGTTGATTGTACAGAGTCTGAGGATAATCAGCTTCGCCGTTTTGCAGATGCAAGACCCGGCGAATATGATTTTATCTTTACGCAGGACGGTCTGCACATAGAGGCAAGGGGAAAGGCAGCACACGCTTCTACTCCGGAACTCGGATTGAATATTGCGGTTCATCTGATTAAAATATTGGCAGCTAATTTCGGCGAATTTGTTCTTGGCAGTCTGTGCAGCTTTATTGATGATGCAATAGGACTGGAAATGGACGGAGATTCTTTGGGAATTGCCTGCTCGGATGAGGAAAGCGGAAAACTGACGGTAAATCTCGGCAGAGTAGATATAGATGAAAACGTTTGTCGTGCTTTGATTGATGTACGTTATCCGATTAGTGCTGACAGCGGTGGAATTTTGCGAAAAATCCGTCAGAGAGCAGCGATAGATGGTCTGAAAACCAGACTGATCAGTCATGAACTTCCATTGTCAATGGACAGAGAGGCGCCCGTTATAAAAATCTTGTCCGATGCCTATGAGAATGTAATGGGGGAGAATCCGGAACTGTATTCTACAGGCGGCGGTACCTATGCGAGGACGCTTAATAACTGCGGTGTTGCGTTCGGACCGGCATTTAAAGGGGATGCAACACATATTCACGATGCTGATGAAAGTATTTCAGCAGAACATTTTAATCAGCATGCTATGATATGTATGGAAGCGTTATATGGTTTTGCTGTAAAGTGATGGAAAGCTTTTCCGGTTTTCATATTATACAACAGGCTGCGGGTGTGCTGTGCATGCCCGCAGCCGTTCATGTTACATGGATTAAGGTTATGGAAACGCTGATTAATTCATTAATCGGTGTTTGGGATGTGGGGCGAAGCCTCACGCAGAACCATTTATGGGTTCGTCAGATTTTTAAAATGCTATTTATTCAGTGTTTCCTTATAGATAATTTTCATTTTTTATAAAAATGGACTGGTTAGTTTTTTACGGATAAACTAACCAGTCCATTTTGTAATTCGTCAGCAATTGTCATATCTGAATTTCGGAAATATTGGGCATGTATTGAAGCTTGTGACAGCCTGATTATTGTTTCAGAAGTATTTCTTTGATTATTCCGTTCGGATCTGTTTTCAGAGTATAGCTATGGTTCGAAAAAGTATAGCCATTGGTATCGGCATTTGCTTCGAGAGTGTCTGATTTGCTGCGGAAATCATGTACCGCACGTGCAGCGGTTTTAGGAAAAGAATCTTCCGGCAGCAACAAAGAATCACTGCGGCATATCAGTGAGGAATAGGAGATAGAAAATTTGCCATTTCCGCTGCGGAATGTCATTCCCTTGACAGCAGCAGGAGAATTGACTGTGATAGTTTCAACATCTTTGCTTAAGAAACGAATATTGCATCCGTACTGTTCATCTTTGTATTTGACGATACAGGCGCCATCGGCAGATAATTCAGGTGTCGGCGGCGGCTTTTCCTGCGAGCATCCTCCCGCTGCCGTGATCGAACAAACTGCCAGACATACGATCCAGAATCGTTTCAATCAAACAACCTCCTTGTTTGCCTTCTCCCTGAATCTGACCACTACACTCTTACTGTTCATCAATAACGAGTTTCAAGGATTCAGATTATTGCCTTAGGCAGAACGGCAAAATCAAATTATAGTAAAAGAATTTAATACTTGCGTTATACGACTTGTCATCCCGAGCGAAGCAAAGGATCTTTTAAAGATCTTCAGCTTTGCATAAGTTCGGAATGATAAAACGTAAATACTTTATGCGTTTACTATAATTAAAGTATATGCTTGATTTCTTCAATCATATCACTGGGAAGCATTGTTCTGGCAGAATATTTTTCAAGACACTTGTCGCCAAGGATACCGTGATAGTAAACGGCATTGATTGCTGCTTCATCATAATTCATTCCCTGAGAAAGGAACGATGCCATCATTCCGGCAAGAACATCGCCGCTGCCGCCTTTAGCCATACCGTTATTTCCGGTCAGGTTTACATATACGTTTCCGTCAGGAAGAGCAATTATCGTATTGGCACCTTTAAGAACTACGGTAACGCCGTATTCGGATGCAAAATCTCTTGCAGTACGGTAACGGCTTTTTTGTACATCGTTGGTGCTTTTTCCGGTGAGACGGCTCATTTCTCCGGGGTGGGGAGTTATTATTACCGGAGCCATAGCCGTTCTTAAAATGCTTGGATCAGCAGCAATTGCATTGATTCCGTCGGCATCCAGCACAAGCGGCTTTGTGGTTGTGGAAATCAAAGCCGCTGTCAGTTCGGAAATATCATCGCCTTGTCCAAGCCCGCAGCCGATCAGAACAGCGCTGCAGTTGTTCATGATTTCCATTTGCAGTCTGTCGAATTCCTTAATACTTACCAGACCGTGAGCAGATTGTTCCAGCGGCATAAAAACTGCTTCTGTCAATTTACCGGCAGCAATAGGATAGATCGATTCAGGCAGTGCAATTTTCAGTAAACCAACGCCGCAGCGCAGTGCAGCCATTCCGGAAAGTACCGCTGCTCCTGACATACCGTAGCTGCCGCAGACAGAGAACAGTGTCCCGTTGGTACCTTTGTGTGCAGACTTTTTTATGGATCGGATCGGACGTTTCTGAAGAAATTCGTCTGTTGTTTTCATGGCATAAGTGCAGGTATCGACAATCATTTTAGGGATGCCGACCTTGGCAACAGATACTTCTCCGCAGTAATCCATGGATGGATAAAGGACATGTGCCGGTTTAAGGGCAGTGAAGGATACTGTATAATCTGCATGAAAGCATTCGCCGGGAACTTCACCTGTATCACAGATAATACCGCTGGGAATGTCAACAGCAATTTTTACTGAGCTGCTTCGATTAGCGAGAACAACCAGCTCTGTACAATATGGGTCGAGAATATCATTGAAACCGATGCCATACATAGCATCAATAATAAGATCGGAATTGGCGATTATTTCAGTACATTGATCACGATTTTCCTTATGATCTATTACATTTACTTTATCCGGAAGAAGATTGAAATTCAGCTTTGCGAGATCACTTTGCGGATATTCATTAGCAATAATGACCGATACATCACACATCAGGGAAAGAAATCTGGCAATGACAAATCCGTCACCGCCGTTATTGCCTTTTCCACAGAATACTGTAACATTTCTGAGTTTATCTTTTGCAATAAGTTTTGCGGCAAGTTCTGCAACAGCAGCACCAGCCTGTTCCATCAGAGAAGCAAGAGAAGTGCCCTGACGTACAGCAGCACGTTCCATATTTCTCATCTCTCCGCTTTCTACAACTATCATAATACGTCACCTCTATTTTATTTTATCACTAATTCTACAGATTTGCAATTACATATTTGTTATTTATATGCAAATTGTCGAGCAGTAAATTTAAAAAAAGAAATATTAAAAAAAGACTTGACAAATTATGACGGATATGTTATTATAAACAAGCCGTCGGGTGATGACAAAAGCAATAAGC
>CACZPV010000161.1 GCA_902783065.1 uncultured Ruminococcus sp. | reverse complement strand
GGAAGGGGGCAGGGGGATGGGCAGAAAAACTGCACCTTACGAGTGAGCTCCCAAATTAGCGAAAATGTATAAAATAACGCATCATTACTGTATATTTAATATAAGTTACAATTGAGTTTCACGAATCCAGGTCTTTTTTAAGCTGCGGGAGCATCATACCGGATGAATCTTATTTTTAAGGTCAGCAGATTCATTAATACCGATCTTTTTATCTCTGCGCTTTTTGAAAAACTTCGGTGCAACCTCAGGAAACTGTGCATATGTAAGCACATCTTCCTCCTGCTCAATCCATTCCGGGATCTCTGCACGAAGCTTTTCCAGTTCAGGTTCGAGAAGGTCTGCCGGACGACATTCCACAGGCTTCTGGTCACCAATAATTTTCTTGCGGAACTCCGGGTCAATCGGTACGGGAGTTGTACCGTATTTACCGGCAACAAGGTCTTTAAATCTCTCGTTGCACATTTTATATCTTTCGCCAAGAACAACATTAAATACAGCCTGTGTTCCTACAATCTGTGAAGTAGGTGTTACAAGCGGCGGATAACCGGAATCTTTACGTACTCTCGGTACTTCTTCAAGCACCTCAGTCAGCTGATCTTCCTTGCCTGCCTGTTTAAGCTGGCTGAGTAGATTAGACAGCATACCGCCCGGTACCTGATATATAAGTGCTTTGGCATCCGTTGCCAGCATTTTCGGATCAAGCAGACCGCTCTTAATATACTTTTCACGCAATCCCATGAAGTATTCTCTGATTTCAGACAGCTGTACAAGATCAAGACCTGTATCATAATCCGTTCCCTGCAATGCAGCTACCATTGATTCTGTAGGAGCATGTGATGTACCGTTGGCAAGCGGTGACATTGCAGTGTCGATTCTGTCGCAGCCCGCCTCTATACCTTTCAGCAAACACATTGATGCAAGACCGGATGTATAATGTGTATGCAGCTGTACAGGAATGTCAACTGCTTTCTTGATAGCACCTACAAGCTCCTCTGTATAATAAGGAGTGAGCAATGCCGCCATATCTTTGATACAGATTGAATCTGCACCTGCCTCCTGTATTCTTTTAGCATAATCAACATAATAATCTGTTGTAAATACATCACCGGTCGTATAGCTGATTGCTACCTGTGCTTCAACATTTGGATTTTCCTTTTTGGCAGCTTTCGCAGCCTTGATTGCCGTCTGCAAGTTCTTGATATCGTTCAATGCATCAAAAATTCTTATAACATCAATACCGTTTGCTACAGAGCGCTGCACAAAATACTCCAGCACATCATCAGCATAATGACGATAACCAAGCATATTCTGTCCTCTGAAAAGCATCTGAAGCTTTGTATTCGGGCAGTGCTTACGCAGTATACGCAGCCTTTCCCACGGATCCTCATCAAGGAAACGAATACACGAATCAAAGGTTGCACCTCCCCAACATTCCAGAGAGTAAAAACCAACCTTATCCAATTTATCCAGTATCGGTATCATATCTTCTATCGGCATTCTGGTTGCGATCAGCGACTGATGTGCATCACGCAGCACTGTTTCCGTAATCTGTATTTTTTTCTTAGCCATTGGGCTTTCCCCTTTCCGCTGCATCGCAGTGCCGGATGATTTTCGGAAATACAAGTTTCCGACCTCACCGGGAGTAATATTCCTGCACTTAAGATTTATATTTATTTCTCAGAAATTCCGAATTTCAGCCATCGTATGATATATCAGGCAAGAGTAACAAGAAGTGTACCGGTATTGACAGACTCACCCTTGTTAACATTAACTGATGTAACAGTACCATCCTTTGGAGCTTTGATTTCATTTTCCATTTTCATTGCTTCAAGAATGACGAGAACATCACCTGCTTTAACCGCCTGACCCGCCTTTACAGGTACATTTACAATCGTACCGGGCATAGGTGAATTAATAGGATCGCCGTTTACTGCCGCTGCTGCTTTTTTAGGCGCAGGAGCAGCTGCCGGAACCGGAGCGGCTGCAGGTGCCGCAGGAACGGAAGAACCGTCTGCTTCTTCTACCTGTACGTCATATGCAACACCATTTACGGTTATTTTTAAATGTTTCATAATCAAAAAATCCTTTCGTTTTGTCATTGTCAGCCAACGCTTGGTAACCGTTGATTATTCAGGAAACAATTGCATTCGCAATTTATTCCGTATTTCCTCAGATATATAGATTATTATGTTTCTTTGGGAGTGTCGAAACTCTCTTATCAGAAAGCATATCAAGGGCAGCGATGACCTTCATCCTTGTTTCTTCAGGCAGAATCACATCCTGAACATAGCCATCAGCAGCTGCATTTTCAGCACTGAGATTATTTTCCTTAAACTCAGCCACTACCTTTGCTCTTTCAGCCTTAGGATCATCAGATCCCTTAAGCTTACCGCCGAAATCGTCGCCAAGTTCGATAACAGCAGCAGCCTCAGGAGTCAATGCCGATACACTTGCTCCCACCCATGCATAGGTAATATCTGCTGCGGCTCCCGTACCTGCTGCGGCAATATAAACAGCACCGTAGGCATCTCCGGTAATTACAGTAATCTTAGCAGTTGTTGCTTCGGCATATGCGCTTGTCAGCTTTGCAGCTGATTTAATACATTCAAATTTTTCTGCATCCAGAAGTGTGATTACCGGAATACCGAATGCATCACAAAAACGAACAAATCTTGCTGCTTTAGCTGTACCTTTCCCGTCAAGAACCTTATCTGCGCTTGCCACTATGCCAACAGCAGCACCTTCCACAGTTGCCAGTACAGTACGTACGCTTTTACCATATTCAAGCTGCAATTCAATTCCGCTTCCTGCATCGGTCAGACTTTTCACGATATCATCCGGATCATTTTCGGCATCATCATATTCTGATGTTCCCGCATAATCAAGATTGTTGGACGGAAGCATATTAATGAGCTGTCTTGTCTTTTCAATCGCCTGATCTTCGTTTTCCTCCACAATATGAGCCACACCGTGAGCGGCATTATCAGCAGCAGACGCATGACTGCCGTCTGTATTAAGAGTAAGCTTTGCCTCAGCGGACATCACGACAATATCACCGCTTACAGCGATCAGTGCCTGTGTTCCGCAGCAGCTGCCGAGAACGAGAGAAATCTGCGGTACGACACCTGAGAGATTAGAACTATAACGAAGAACATCTCCATAAGCGCTCAGCAGGTCACTTCCCTGATCAATTCTGCCTCCGATAGAATCAAAAATACTCACAACCGGTTCTCCTGTTTTGAGAGCCAGATCATACACCTTCTTAATTTTAGCAGCCTGTGCTTTGGACATAGCACCTCCCGACACATCAGGATTCTGCGCATAAGCAAATGCTCCTATTCCACCGATATTACCTCTGCCGGCAACAACTTCGGCATAACCGTCCGCAGATCTTGCAAAAGCGTCGATCTCGGTAAAAGCACCGTCATCAAACAGTCTTGCAAGTCTTTCATACGCTTTGGTAGTGCTGATTTGCTGACGAGCTGTCTGCAAAGCGTCAATTTTAGACTTAACACTCATCCCTTTTCCTCCTCAAAAAATCAACCGGTCAGCCGAAAATGTCTTTATTACAAAAAGATAGGGGGCATTTTCTGCAAAACTGATTGTAAAATAAACAAAATATCAATATATATTATAGTATAATTTTGTCAGAATTTCAAGTATTAATTCCCAAACTTTTCTTTTTTTCCGCGGCAGTAAATTCTCAAAGTAAATTCCACAGTGGAATTTACTTTGAGAATTTACTAATCATTTAAAAACCGTTACTTTATTTTCTAATATGCTTGTAATTTTTATTAAATTAAAGTATAATTATCTGTGTATGGTAATTTACATGCAATCAATATCTTCGCACGTGAATACCGTTTAGAAATCCAAAAACCAGATATAAATCAGATTAAATTCAACAGGCAGTTTCAGCCTATATAGTCAACGACATTAAAAATCACCTTTTATGAAAATTTGGGATGCAGGGGTGCTGTGCACCCTTGCCGATGTCAAGGGCGAGCCGCCCTTGCGGGTTTGGAGCTGAGCCCAATATTGAGCCCCGATATCAGGACTATATAAAGGGTGTTTACCATAAAATATCTGAGTGACTGATTAAAGCTATTGCTTTCAGATGTTTTACTTGTTTTTGTGACATTAATACTGCTGAAATAATAATTTGCCGATCAATATAATGGGGGTCGTTCAATGAAAAGACTTGCAGTGATCATCGCTGCTGCATTAATACTGCTGTCCGTTTCGACGACGGCTTTTGCCGTACCCAGCGAAGGGGATCACACAGGACAGTCAGATACTGTTTCTTCACAAAGCAGCGAAGTTTCCGCAGAAAATACCGATCAGTCTGTATCTTCATCCGAGAACACAGCGCCGGATGAAGAAACAAGCACCGTTTCCCAAGCTGAAGAAGCTTCACAAGAATCCGAAAATACCGATATGCCATCCGAAAACAGCAGCAATCCGGCTGTTTCCGCACAGGAAAGTCAGGCTTCCGCAAAAAGCCGAATTGATATCGATAAAATTAAATACGCAACTTACAATATCAAAAATGTGAACATGTTTATTGATATTCCGAGCGATATGTATGTGCTGACACTGGGAATACCGGCAGATTCACCTGCACTGAAAGCTGCCGGCATGACAAAAAAAGAAGCCGAAGAAAGCCTTTCATCCTCTGATACAGCGATCAAAGCGTTTTCTGAGGATTTTTCCTATGATATTACCGTTACCATGGTTAAAAATAAAAATACTAAGGAAATCGGTAATATTTCCTCTCTTGATGACAAACAGATTCAAAAGCTTACTGATAATCTTCTCAGAAATGAGTACGCAACCGGATGCGCTAAAAATAAATACAATGATGTTTTATTTCTCACACTGAATATGGAATATACTTCGGATGACGGTACAAAAGTGTACGGTATCCAACAGTATACTGTAATTAATGACGCAAACATCATTGTTACCATACAGTCAAAAAACGAACCTCTTACCAACGACCTTCGCGCGCTTTTTAACAAGGTCATGAGCAGCGTTTTTTTTGATTCTATTAATGAACCATCCGAAGATACAACAGTTTCCTCTGATATCAGCGGAACTATGATTCAGGAACTTGACAGAAGATATCTGATGATTATTGCAGCCTCGATTATTGCTGCCGCTGCACTTGCAGGAATAATAATCGTGGCTATAAAGCGCCGGGAAACAATTGTCGCTGAAAATCCGGAGCTTGCAGAAAAATATTATGATGACGATGAGCGTTATTATGATGATATCGAACCGGATATTGACGAAACAGAAGAAAACAGTGTGTCTGAGGAAAAAGAAGTCTTTTCAAACAGCCGAAACGACCATCCTTCAAATAAAGAATATACTGAAAATAAAACAACTAAACTTAATTCCACTGCCGAACTGTCCATTCCGAAAAACCCGTATACACCAGTCGGAAAGGCTGAAGCAAAGGCACAGCCGGCACTTTCTGTCACATCAGAAATCGCTAAATTTTCTATTATCAATGCCGAAGCTAATCGTCTGGCAGGTCAGACGCCTTCAAAAGACAAACAGGAAGATGCTGTTGTATTCGCTGAAAGCTCTCCGAAACCAAGAACCTCTATTGAACAAATCGGAGAATCTGTCTTTGACAAGAAAGCTGAACCGCAAAAACCCGTTTCTGAATATGAAAGAAAATTCGGAAAAAACAGAAATACTGTCAATCCAAAATCATATGAACTTCCTGAAGGAAATACTGAACAAAGCAATACTCCAAAAGAAAACAAGGAAATCTCTAAATTTGAAAAGCGCTTTGGAAAAATGCAGCCCGCAGATGCAGCTGCAACTGCATCCACTGCCGATCTTGCAGAGGTAAAACCTGTCGGAGAACTAAATATCGCTCCAATGATTACTGCAAGAAATCTTAAACCTGAAAACAATCCGGCTAATCTTGCAAAAAATAACAGTATCGAGGAAAAAGATGAAAACCTGGCTTATCTGGATGAAAATATGCCTCAGTCGGAATTTAAGCTGAAAATCGTCAATCCCATCCGACCTGACACAAATACGCAGGAGAAACCTGCTGAAAAAACAACAAATTCATCCTCTGAGTCATCCGATTCCGGACAAAACCATTACTCTCCGGAATCCGTCCGTGACAGCGAAATAGTTGTGCGGGATGTAAATGAAACGAAAAATGATTTTTTCCCGAAAGAAATTGAATCCGCCGATGAAAACACCAATATTGACGATTATCTTGACGGCAGCGGTGACGAGGATAATGAAGTAAGCTTCCTTAACGTAAAAATACCATCTGATGATAACCTGACTGAAATTAGTAATAACGAAACAAAACTTGGTAATCTGAAGCTTGAGCCGGAAAATGACGATCAGTCTGACATTTTGAAAACTAAATCCGATTTTTCTGCCGCTGAATCCGGTCAGGAAATGACCGATGAGGAAAAAGCTGAAATAGAAAAGAAGAAATTTGAAGAACATATCAACGCTCCTGCCGAAACAGAGGAATTGACCGAGCATGTTGATACTTCCGTCAAAGAGGATTTTCTCAAACCAGCGCAGCCTAAGAAAAAAACCGGGGAAATACAGGAAACATCAAAGGAACCGGAATTTGCTGAAAAGGAGCCTGCTGAACCTGAGGAAGACACAGAGCCTACCTTCTTCAGCAAACTCAAAAATAAAATATTTGATGCCGGGGAAACTGACAGCATCTATGTTACTGAGATACCTGAGCCTGAAATTAACAAAAACAGTACTAAGAGCTTTCTTGATAAAATTAAGGATAAACTAAAAAATCCCCTTCCGGACGAAAACGGTGAAAGTCCGGAAATGGAAGAATTTTTCTCCGATATTACCCCCGAATCCACTGACGGTTCCGAAACGGAAAAATCTGACGAGGGAAATGAAAACACTGAAAATGATGACGAAAAATTCAATGCAGAAAGCGGAGAATTATTCCGTTCGAAAAAACAGGGCGATAAGTTTGAAATCGGTATCATTAAAGGCAAGGACGGAAATATTGTCATCAACTCTGTCAGCGATCCCAACGGAAATCCCCTTCCTATTGAAATAAAGGACGGCACTACTGAACTGAAGTCCAAAGAGGAAGAAGTGACTTCCGAAACCGGTACGGCAGAATCCGAAGAAAAAACACAGACGGAACCAAATGCCGAGCCTGAAAAAGAAGAAAATTCTTCTGCTGATTCTACAGAAAAGATATCGGAAGAACCTCAGCAGCCAACTAAAAAGGGCAAAAAGAGCCGCAGAAAAAAGAAGAAAAATAAGAATATCAATGCTCCCATCGCCACTGCAGCATCCGTTGAGGCTGCAGATGTACCAACCGGTGTACAGGCTGCTGCCGCTTTATCAGCCGGTACGGCTGCAAAGATTACGGAAACTGCTGCCGAATCCGCTGCGGAAACCGCCGGAAAAGCTGCACAAG
>CACZPV010000160.1 GCA_902783065.1 uncultured Ruminococcus sp. | reverse complement strand
TGTTTATTGTATATCATAGGTTTCATACTGATTCCTTTAGGCGAAATAAAATATTTACCGCTTTTTTCAAGTTCTTCTAATTGAGCTTTTCCCATTGTTAGCACCAGATTCCTTTTCTTTGAAATTTATCGGACGAATTATTTACTCAGCTGTTGGTATTATTCAGAGTTCAGCAGATCACCGGTCGGATAAACCCCGACAGATCATTTTTATAATCAATCAAGCCAACTTCACGGATACAGCCGGTATGTCTGACAACAATTTCACATTCTTTAATCATTATTGTATTTCACATCCATTTTATATATATTGCTTGTCCCTAAAATATATAGTGTGTTAGAGTCGCAAAAACAGATTTTTCTCGCATCTGCTGAGATTTCGTTTGTTAACAGCTGTATCCCGTTCAGATCATAAATGATTACATTGGATGGAAACAGTACACAAATTTTCTGATTCCGATAATCAAGCGACATAATCCGGTTTTCTGTATTTATTTCTGCATCACATTTTCCTTCCGAATTAATGGCTACAATATCACAGTTTCTTCCATCAGGATTAACAGAAAGAGATAACAATACTCCATAATCACGTTTTAATGTATATGTAGACAGAATTCTGGATTCATAGGATATTTCAGTCATTTTTTTATTTTCAATATCAATATGATAAGCTGAACCATCTCCTACAGCAATCACATTATCATTATCCAGATAACAGATATCGTAAATATACGAATCTTCAAATTCATATTTTTGATAGTACGTTTTCTGACTGAAATCAAGAATATAAATTACGGAAATAATTCCTCCGTCTTTTGCCGAAATTCCGCTGAGTGCCGCTCTTGTTCCCTTAGAATTGATCGATACATTGCTTACATAGTATTCTGCAAAAGAATAACCGTAAATTTTATTATTATCTTTATCATTTACTGTCAGAGCTGAAAGATAATCATTGCCGTAAGTCAGCAAAGCATAATTTCCGTTAGCAGCTATATCCGCATCAAATAATTTTCTTTCCGATGTACCCGAATATACTGTAGAATTCCTGTCCAGAATCCGATAGCCTGTTGCATCTGCATTATAAATAATAGAAAATTCTTCATCTGTTTTCAATATAGGATTGGCAAATGAATGTTGGTTATTCTGATATTCTCCGGCATTAGAATTTAATACTACCACAGATGTATCACTGCAATATACAGGCGACCGATCCATTAATGAAAAATTTTCAGTATTGATAGAGGTTCCGACAAAACGAACCGGATAACCGGCACCTTCTGTTTTGCCTAAAAGTTCATACTGAAACCAATGAGAAATATTATCAGGTGTAAGCTGGTCCAGATTGATAAGGGCAAGAACAATAACTACACCCAAAAACAATATCAGAAAAATTTTAAAGAATTTTTTTGTAAGGTTCTGAGGAATAGGATCGATGTCCCTGTAATCGGCAAGAGGTACATCTTCATAACTCATATATTTACGTTCTGCCGTTTTATCACGGTTGGAGCGTTTTGAAAACAATTTATTTTTTTTCACTGCTTATATTCTCCTTTCTCAATTAATTCAGTCAATCGTATAAGTCTGTAATCCTTTACCTATGAGGTTTTTGATATCATGTGCTTTACAATATTTTACGCTGTGATTCGTCATTTCCTTTGTTTAAGCGTCGAAAACAACTACTTTTTTGACTTTCGGGGCGGGGTTTGTGCCGCATACGGCGGCACAAACCTTCGCCTTTTTACAATCGGCTACAATTAATTTAGTCAATTGATAAGTCCGTAATCCTTTTTCCTATGAGGTTTTTGATATCATATGCTTTACAATTTTTTACGCTGTGATTCGTCATTTTCTTTGTTTAAGCGTCGAAAACAACTACTTTTTTGACTTTCGGGGCGGGGTTTGTGCCGCCGCAGGCGGCACAAACCCTCGACTTTTTACAATCGGCTCAATTAATTGTCAGCCAATTGCAAAACTAAAAGGCTCCTAATGCAGACAGATTTCCTTTCGATATTTGGCAATTAACTGCAATTTACTGAATACGATACTGTATCTGTCAGTAGAATACTCTGTTCAGATACAATCCATGCGGCGGCGCAGTCGGTCCTGCTAATTTGCGGTTTTCCGCACGAATAATATCAGGAATTACATCAGGACTGATCTTCCCCTGTGACACATATAATAAAGTACCAACGATGATCCTTACCATATTATACAGAAAACCATCCGCCTGTGCTGTAATCGTAACCATTTTTCCATTACGGGAAACTGATAGTTTCTTTACTGTTCTATGAAAATCTCCCTTTTCCCTGTTGTCAAGGGTGCAAAAAGATGTAAAATCATGGTATCCCTCTATGTAAGAGGCTGCTGAGTTCATCTGCGCAATATCAAGATTATACCAATAATGCAGCGCATATTTATCATAAAAAGGATTTCTGATTTCATCATTCCATATTTGATAAATATATTCTTTTCCCTTGCAGGAGTAACGGGCATGAAATTCTTCCGGTACCTCCTCAGCTGTTAAAACCGCAATACTTGACGGAAGATAGTTATTTAATGCCGCCGGAATCCGTTCAACAGGGATTCTGTGGCATGTTTTAAAGCTGATGCAGTACATATTGGCATGGACACCTGAATCAGTTCTGCTGCAGCCTTTTATATCCGTTTTTCCGAAAACGCAAGACATGGCATGCTGAAAAACCTCCTGTACAGAAACAGCATTTTTTTGTATCTGCCATCCGTGAAAACAGCTGCCGTCATACATCATTGTCAATAGAATATTTCTCATGTAAAACTCCATTATTGAAGGTTTAATTATTACTCTGATTCATAAATTCAGAAATCAGACAGTGGCAAAGCTCCCAAAAAAGCAATTACTTACAATAACACCGGAAAATATAATCAAACAAAACAGCAATGCTGTCAAATCAACTGCCGTAAAAAGCAGCACTTTCATTCTCGTGCGGTTTTTGCCTCCATTATAGCATCGACACTCCATTGCAGTCGCAAGATCACCTGCTCTCCTGAATGCCGATACAAAAAGCGGAATCAATACAGGAATCAAAGCTTTTACACGCTGTACAATACTGCCATTTTCCATATCGGCACCTCTTGCTTTTTGTGCATTCATTATTTTATCCGTTTCTTCCAGCAATACAGGAATAAACCGCAGTGCAATAGTCATCATCATCGCAATCTCATGTACTTTTACATGAAATAAAGTCAGTGGTTTCATTAATCGTTCCAGTCCGTCCGTCAGATCTGTCGGCGAGGTCGTATACGTCAATACAGAGCTTACCATCATCAGCATTGATATTCTTACAATAACAAAAATTGCATTTGTGATACCGCCGGTTGTGATTGTCAGCTGCCACCATTGGAATAATACATCCCCTGTTCCGTAAAAAACATTCATAACCCCTGTCAGAATAATTACAACCAGAATCACACGCAGGCTTTTAAGATATTTCATAAAGCTGATACGTGTCATCATAATCACCAACAGTGAAAACAATGACATAATTAGCAATGATATGAAATTTTTACAAAGAAAAATAAATACTATATAACTAATCATCAGCACAATTTTAGTTCTGGCATCTAACCTATGTATAACTGATTTGCCAGGCATAAACTGTCCTAACGTGATTTCTCTTACCAATTTATTGCTGCTCCTTTATCAATTATTGTTTCAGTCAATTATATAAGTCTGAAATTCCCCTACCCATGCGGATTTTGATATCATGTGTTATACAATTTCTCTCCTCTGTGATCTGCTATTTTAGTAGCTTTTGCATCGAAAACGACTACATTTTGCCTTTTTACAATCGGCTGCAATTATTGTTTGCGTCCGAAAGAAGGTTTAATATCTCATTCAGACCCTTTTCAACCGTTAATACCGATGGATCGACATTAACGCCTTTTTCCTTCAGAAGCATCATAATTTTTGTAATCTGCGGGACTTTCAGACCTATTTTTTCAAGCTCACGCACTTTTGAAAAAACATATTCAGGTGTATCAAGCATCACCTTTTGTCCATGGGACATTACCAGTATCTTATCTGCGGTTCTGGCGATATCCTCCATACTGTGTGATACAAGCAATACCGTATTTTTTCGTACCTTATGATAATCAGCAATCTGCGATAATAATGCCTCACGTCCAAGAGGATCCAACCCTGCTGTCGGTTCGTCTAATATCAATACATCAGGATCCATTGCAATTACACCGGCGATTGCCGCTCTTCTTTTTTCTCCGCCCGAAAGTTCAAATGGAGAGCTTTCAAGCAGTTCCTCCCTCAATCCGGTAAATCTCGCAGCATTCCTTACCTTTTGATCGATTTCATCGTCGTCAAGTCCCATATTTTTCGGTCCGAAGGCAATATCCTTGTATACAGTTTCTTCAAATAACTGATATTCAGGATACTGAAACACCATCCCTACCTTAAAATGAATATTTCTGATTTTTTTAGGTTTTTCCCAGATGTCTTTTCCGTTTAAGAAAATCGTTCCTTCTGTAGGCCTCAACAGTCCATTGAGAAGCTGAACAAGCGTAGATTTACCTGAGCCGGTATGACCAATAATTCCGACAAATTCACCGCTTTCAATTTCAAAACTGACATCGGTCAGTGCGGTTTTTTCAAATGAAGTACCTGCACCGTACACAAATCTGATTTTTTCTGTTCTTATTACAGCCACTTCATTTCACCCTTTTCCTTACCTGACTATAGCTGAGAGAGGCTGATGTTTTTTCCTTCAATAGCTTAAAAACAGCTTCCGCACATTCCTCCTCTGTCAATACGCAGTCAGGAACATTACAGCCGCAATTTTTCAATTTATATATCAGTTCCGTTGCCTGTGGAACATCCAACCGGTGGCGTTTCAGCAACTCCACCTGAGAAAACACTTCTTTAGGCTTCCCGGATAAAAGTACATTTCCCTTATCCATCACCACCACTCTGCCTGCAGCAGCAGCTTCCTCCATATAATGCGTAATAAGTACAATAGTGATACCAATTTCCTTATTGAGGCGGGTTATAGTTGACATAACCTCTTCTCTGCCCTGTGGATCAAGCATTGCAGTCGGCTCATCAAGAACAATACATTCAGGCTCCATTGCAATAATCCCAGCTATTGCAACACGCTGTTTTTGTCCTCCGGAAAGCTTGTCCGGTGAATGAGTTCTGTATTCATACATATCAACTGCTTTCAATGCATTGTCTACACGTTTTCTGATTTCGTCAGACGGAATACCGAGGTTTTCACAGCCAAATGCTACATCTTCCTCAACTATTCCGGCAACAATCTGATTATCGGGATTCTGAAGAACCAATCCGACTTTTTTTCTTATTTCAAACAATCTGTCATCGTC
Source organism: uncultured Ruminococcus sp. (assembly GCA_902783065.1). GTDB lineage: Bacteria > Bacillota > Clostridia > Oscillospirales > Acutalibacteraceae > UBA1213. Next base: position 3,561 of record CACZPV010000160.1, on the reverse strand, counting down.
TTTTGTATTGATACCATCAACGTAAACATCCCCTGTTGTCGGCAGATACAGAGAATTAAGATGTTTAGCAAGCGTTGATTTCCCACAGCCGTTATGACCAACCACCGCAATAAATTCACCCTTGCCTATTGTCAGATTTATACCGTTGAGCGCAAAAATATCGCTATCATCATTTTCATCATATTTAAAATATACATTATCTATTTTTATGAACTCTTTCATTCATTACTTCACTTCTTTAATTAACTCCGGACAGTCAATTATTTTTCACAGACTGCAATATCTGACATTAAACAGAGTTTTCCCAGACAGCAGTACTGCCGCACGGAAGCGTCAGTCCGCTTTGTGTCACATGAAGACCGATTTCGGAACCAGACACCTTACCTCCGAATTTTGGTTTCAGCATAACACTCAGCAGATATTCCATTACCGAGGGAGGAAGCCCTGTTGTATACGAATTTAAAATAAAAAACACAGCATCATCAGACAATATCGGCAAACAAAGCTCCACAAGTGAAAAAAGCTGTTCTTCGAGCTTCCATACCTCGCCGCCCGGACCTCTGCCATAGGAAGGAGGATCCATAATAATGCCGTCATATTGATTTCCTCTGCGATGTTCACGCTGTACAAACTTGACACAATCATCAACGAGCCATCTTACAGGTCTGTCAGAAAGATCGCTTAACTGAGCATTTTCCTTTGCCCACTGCACCATACCCTTTGAAGCGTCAACATGGCAAACGCTTGCCCCTGCTTCAAGACACGCAAGTGTAGCAGCACCTGTATACGCAAACATATTCAATACCTTTACAGGTCTGCCTGCAGATCTTATCTTTTCAGAAACAAAATCCCAGTTGACTGCCTGCTCCGGAAAAACTCCTGTATGCTTGAATCCCATTGGCTTAATTCCAAAAGTCAGTTTCTTATAATTAATTTTCCATTGGGACGGTACTTTTTTATTGTACTGCCATGCTCCGCCGCCGCTGGAACTTCGCTTATATCTGGCATGTGCCTGACGCCACAGTGGATTTTTCTTTTCCGTATGCCAGATAATCTGCGGATCGGGACGAATCAGAATAATATCTCCCCATCGTTCCAGACGCTCGCCGTCTGAGCAGTCAATCAGCTCATAATCTTCCCATTGCGCTTCACGCATTTTCATTCCTCCGTTTTAGTTGAAGTCCATGCATAATTTATGCTGCCTTATCAGAAGTTTACAATCGGCTATAAAATATGTATCAACGCTCTGGATTTTATCAATTATTTTCTTTCTGCTGTCTGAAATGATAGTGCAGCAAAAAGAAAATAAATGACATTATAACAGTTGCATAAACCATCAAAATGCATTGTGCAGAGAAGATCAGTTCCGCTCTGCACATAATCACACTCAATTTTTGTACCTAAGTTTCAACAAAATTACAGCTTGTAATTGCTGATTAAATTTTATCAGGAATTTACGCTGCTGTTCGGAACTTCAAGAACAGCCCCTCTGTTGCCTGAGGTAACAAGTGAAGCATATCTTGCAAGATAGCCTGTTGTAATCTTCGGTTGTCTTGGTTTCCACTCAGACTTGCGTTTCGCAAGTTCTTCATCGCTGAGTTGTACATTTATAGTATTTGCATTAATATCAATCTCAATGATATCACCGTTCCTGATCAATGCAATAGGACCGCCTACAGCTGCTTCCGGTGACACATGACCAATTGACGCACCTCTTGTAGCACCTGAAAAACGTCCGTCTGTAATAAGTGCTACAGTACTGCCAAGACCCATTCCCATAATTGCTGATGTAGGATTGAGCATTTCTCTCATTCCCGGGCCGCCCTTCGGACCCTCATAACGGATTACAACAACGTCACCCTCAACGATCTCACCGCCGTTTATAGCAGCCATTGCATCTTCTTCACAATCATATACCTTTGCAGGTCCTGAATGTCTGAGCATTTCGGGCGCTACTGCGCTGCGCTTTACTACGCAGGAATCCGGTGCAAGATTTCCTCTGAGAACTGCAATGCCGCCTGTTTTACTGTAAGGATTTTCAACAGGTCTGATAATTTCAGGATTTTTATTCAGAACACCACTGATATTTTCGGCAATCGTTTTACCTGTACATGTAATCAAATCGGTTTTAAGCAGTCCGAGCTTATTTACTTCATTCATAACTGCATAAATACCGCCTGCTTCATTAAGATCTTCCATATATGTATGACCTGCCGGCGCAAGATGACAAAGATTCGGTGTTTTTGAACTGATTTCATTAGCAATATCAAGGTTCAGATCAATACCACATTCATGTGCAATTGCAGGAAGGTGAAGCATACTGTTTGTACTGCATCCAAGTGCCATATCCATTGTCAGTGCATTTCTAAAAGCATCCTCCGTCATGATATCACGGGGACGGATATTCTTTTCGAGAAGCTCCATTATCTTCATACCGGCATGTTTAGCAAGTCTAATTCTTTCGGAATATACGGCAGGAATAGTACCATTGCCTCTCAGACCCATACCAAGAACCTCGGTAAGGCAGTTCATTGAATTGGCAGTATACATACCGGAACACGAACCACAGCTCGGACATACTTTATTTTCAAATTCATCAAGTTCATCCGCAGTAATCTTCCCTGAATTATATGAACCAACAGCCTCAAACATACTGGAAAGACTTCTCTTTTCGCCCTTTACACGTCCGGCAAGCATAGGTCCGCCGCTGACAAAAATAGTCGGGATATTCAGTCTTGCCGCAGCCATCAGAAGACCAGGTACATTTTTATCACAGTTAGGTACCATTACCAGTGCATCAAATGCATGAGCAATTGCCATTGCCTCAGTAGAATCCGCTATCAGATCACGGGTAACAAGAGAATACTTCATTCCCTTATGTCCCATTGCGATACCGTCACATACTGCAATAGCAGGAAATACAACAGGATTTCCCCCTGCCATTGCTACCCCCTGTTTAACAGCATTAACAATTTTATCTATATTCATATGACCGGGTACAATCTCATTATAAGAGCTAACTATACCGATCATTGGTTTTGCGATTTCTTCATCTGTCATTCCGAGCGCTCTCAAAAGAGAACGCTGAGGAGCACACTGTGTACCACAGCTTACTGCATCACTTATCATTTGAAAAACCTGCCTTTTTTAATAAAATATTATCGGTGCGGCGAAATGCCGCAGCTGTTCCTGCACTTCACTCCTTTCCCACCGGGTAGGAGCAATATCGTAAACTTAAGTTTTTTCGCACCGCCCGTACACGGGAAGTTTGAGAAACTTATTCAATACCTATTATTATAAGTTTTTACGAACCCATTGTCAAGTAAAATAACGTGATAAATCAGCCGGCGTCTGGGGGAAACCCTTTGTTTGAAAACAAATAGTTCTCCCCCAAACCTCCTTCCGAAAAAAATGAAACTTTAATCTTAATAATTTATAGTAAACGTCATTGAAAATATCCTTTTGTCATTCTGAGGAACGAAGTGACGAAGAATCTTATCAAAGATCCTTCGCTCACGCTCAGGATGACAATATGAGCAAAAACTCTTGTCGTTCACTATA
>CACZPV010000159.1 GCA_902783065.1 uncultured Ruminococcus sp. | reverse complement strand
TTTTTTATCCTTCAATATTCCTGATCAGATTTACCATTTCAATTGCACCAAGAGCACAGTCGTAACCTTTATTTCCTGCCTTAGTACCTGCTCTTTCGATAGCCTGTTCGATATTCTCTGTAGTTACCACTCCAAACATCACAGGAATATCACTGTTCAGTGATACGCTGGCAATTCCCTTAGATACTTCATTGCACACATAATCATAATGAGTGGTACTGCCCCTGATAACTGCGCCGAGGGCTATTACAGCATCGTATTTTCCGCTTTTTGCCATTTTGGAAGCAATAAGCGGAATCTCAAATGCACCCGGTACCCATGCAACATCGATATCCTCAGGACTCACATTATGACGAATCAAGCCATCCTGTGCTCCGCTGAGCAATTTTGAGGTTATAAACTCGTTAAACCTTGCCACTACGATACCTACTTTAATTTTTTCACCAATAAGATTTCCTTCAAAAGTTTTCATATTTTTTCTCCTTATCAATTAAAAATTTTTTAGTTGATTGTAAAAGTCTGAAATTGTTTTACCTATGAGGTTTTTGATATCATGTGTTTTACAATTTTTCTCCACTGTAACCCGTCATTTTCGTATCTTTCACGCAGAAAAACTACTTTTTGACTTTCGGAGCGGGGTTTGTGCCGCCTGCGGCGGCACAAACCCTCGCCTTTTTACAATCGGCTGAATTAAAATTTTTTTTAGTTAATTGTAAAAGTCAAAAATCATCTGTTTATGCGGATTTTGGTATTTACACTTTTACAATTTTCTCCGCTTTTCAAAGCTTTTCGGGTTTTGGCGAGGTGTCTGCCCGCCTGCGGCGGGCGGACGATCTTACGCCTTTTTACAGGCGGCTGATTTAATAATTCTCCGGTCGAATTTAAATAAAATGCCCCATCTTTTCCCGTTTCGTTTTCAGGTAAAACAGATCATGCTCAGTCGGTTCAATTTTAATCGGCACCCGCTCAACAATCTCCATACCGTATGCGGAAAGCTGGTACACTTTATCGGGGTTATTGGTCAGCAGGCGAATTGTTTTGACACCAAGATCAGATAGAATCTGTGCGCCGGTGTAATAATCTCTTTCATCTGCCTTAAATCCGAGAGCCAGATTTGCTTCCAGAGTATCCATTCCCTTTTCCTGCAACTCGTATGCTTTCAATTTATTAATTAAACCGATACCCCTGCCTTCCTGACGCATATACAGAAGGATACCTCTGCCTTCTTTTTCAATTGAGGTCATCGCTGCGGCAAACTGTTCGCCGCAGTCACACCGGAGTGATCCGAAGGTATCTCCCGTCAGACATTCGGAATGAACCCTGCATAACACATTATCACCGCTGCCGATATCTCCTTTTACAAGCGCAACATGATGCTCGCCATTCACCTTATTGATATATCCATAGGCATTGAATTCACCATATTTAGTCGGCATTTTTGCCTGGGCAACACATTCCACTAATTTTTCATGCTTTTTACGGTACTCAATAAGATCTTTGATTGTAATAAAGACAATTCCGAATTTTTCGGCAAGAACAGCCAGTTCGGGTGCCCTCATCATTGTTCCGTCCTCACGCATAATTTCGCAGCAAAGACCGCACTGTTTCAGTCCTGCCAATCTCATCAGATCAACAGTTGCCTCCGTATGCCCTGTTCTTTCCAGAACACCGTTTGGCTTTGCCAGTAACGGAAACATATGTCCGGGTCTGCGAAAATCCTCAGGCCGGCTGCCTTCCTCCACACATTTCATAGCAGTGACAGAACGTTCCGCTGCTGATATTCCCGTTGTGGTAGAAACATGGTCCACAGAAACAGTAAAAGCTGTTTCATGATTATCCGTATTGTTTGTTACCATTGGCGGAAAATTCAGTCTGTTAACATATTCCTCCGACATTGGCATGCAGATCAGACCCTTACCGTGTACTGCCATGAAGTTAATATTCTCTGTTGTAGCAAATTCTGCGGCACAAATAAAATCGCCCTCATTTTCCCTATCGGGATCGTCGGTTACAAGAATAATCTTTCCTTTTTTCAATTCTTCCAGTGCTTTTTCAATTGTATCATATCTTATCATTTGTATCACTCCTCGTATCTGCTTAAAATCCGTATTTTGCCAGAAATTCACGGGAAATACCGTTTTTTTCGGGTACGGCAGATGATGAAAGCATCTTTTCTACATATTTTCCAATAATATCCGTTTCGAGGTTAACGATACTTCCCTTTGTTTTTTCACCGAGAATAGTAACTGATACCGTATGCGGAATTGCTGCTATAGAAAAACCTCTTACAGATACCTTTGCCACAGTAAGGCTGATTCCGTCTATGGCTATTGAACCTTTTTCGACAATATAGCGGAGCAGACGGCTGTCCGTTTCAATCTCATACCATACGGCATTATCGTCACGCCGTATTTCCTTTATTGTACCCGTACCATCAATATGTCCGGAAACGATGTGTCCTCCAAAGCGGCCGTTGGCTGCTATTGCTCTTTCCAGATTGATATGACTTCCTTTTTTCAGCGATGCAAGAGAGGATCGATGCAGCGTTTCGGGCATAACGTCAGCCGAAAAACCGTCACCGGAAATTGCTGAAGCCGTCAGACAAACACCG
>CACZPV010000158.1 GCA_902783065.1 uncultured Ruminococcus sp. | reverse complement strand
TAAATTTAATACACGTCTTCGTAGCTCAGCCGGATAGAGCGTCCGCCTCCTAAGCGGAAGGCCGTGGGTTCGAATCCCGCCGAGGACGCCAGCGGCGAGCCGCCGCACCCGATTCGCGTTCGACTTTTGTCGGACGCGATATTTCTTTACCGCACCATAAGAAATATCTTTTCCGTACTCTGTTTACAAAGCAAAAATTCCGACACTTGCGTGCCGGGTTTTTTGCTTTGTGTTACCCCATTTTCCGGTATCAGCTTATACGGATATGTAATTGATCCGGCTTTTCCTGAATCACAAATCCTTATGTTTATAAATATGTAATGATACAAGCCAGGACAAAAGATATACAATTACAGCTGTTCCCATAACAGTCAGACTAAAAATGAAGCCCGGAACTGCTGCTTCGCCATCCTCTATCATTGCTTCAAAATAGCCTGATATTATGCCCAAAAGGAACATCATAATAAAATAAACAACAATTCCCACCCTTGCACCGAAACGGGTCATGATCGGCAGAAATACAGAACACATAATTACTGCTGCCGAAAATCCAAGCATAAAAACAGTCACTTGTTCATTCAGTTCATTCTTCCCGGTTACGACTATTCCCAGGCAATTGCAGATTACTGATACTGCGAATACAATGATAATGGACATTATTCCGGTAATATATTTGGCATGAATGTACGCCGAACGTCTGCCCGGAAGTCCGACTAAGAAACCTCCCCATCTGCTGCGCTCATCTGTCATATACAAAGCTGTTGGTATAAATGAAGTAAACAACAGTGGAAAAGCAAGGCTCAAAAAGACCTCATCGGGTGTAATAGTATATATCCAAACAGATAAAACAGAAATAAGCAAAATAATTGGCAGAAGATAACGCAATAAATACCAATCGTTTTTAAGAGCCGCTTTCATTTATCATCCTCCTTCACCATAAAGATAAATAATGTTTCAATATCTATCGGCGACAACTTCAGATTTTTTGGTGCTTCTTCACGGCGGATAATAACGTCAGCACCGTAGCGGTTTACTCGTTTGCCGATAACGGCTGCATCATTTAAATCTGCAAGCTGTTCAGAGGTACAGTGCAGCAGTCCGTAGTTTTCATACAGCCTGTCCTTTTCTTCGCATAACAATAGTTTTCCTTTATGCAGGAATGCAATATAATCGCAGAGCTTCTCCAGATCGCTGACAATGTGAGAGGATATAAGTACCGAATGTTCCTCATCTTTTGTAAAATCATACAGAATGTCTGTTACCTCATCACGTGCCACAAGGTCAAGTCCGTTTGTTGCTTCGTCAAGAATAAGAAGCTTTGCGTCATGTGATAATGCAGCCGCTATACCCAGCTTCATACGCATACCCTGCGACATTTTTGAAATTTTCTTATTGCCCGGTACGCCAAGCCTTTCTGCAAGCGAAAAAAAATTCTCACTGTTCCAACTGCGGTAAGCAGATCTCATAATGCTGTCTACATGACGGAGCTTGTAGTTTTGATAAAAGCCTATGCTGTCAAGTACAAAACCGATATTATCCTTTGCCAGGTAAATTTTCTCTCCCTCATATCCTAACAATGAAATTTTTCCCTCGTCTGGCCGGCTCATGCCCATAAGCAGACGAATAACAGTGCTTTTTCCGGCACCGTTTTCGCCGATAAGCCCCATGATGCACCCACCCGGCAGAGTAAGACTGAGCTTGTCCAGTGTAAAGTCTTTATAACGCTTTGTTACGTTTTTCATTTCAATAGAGTTCACTTTTCTTCCTCCGTTTCAAAGCGGATCATTTCAATTATATCCTCTGTTTCAAGTCCGCAGGAGACTGCAAGATGAAGAATCGCAGCGATATGCTCCTCTATCTGCCTGAGATTTTCCTCACGCAGCAGTTCGGTATTTTTTGCCGCTACAAAGCAGCCTTTACCTGCCACTGTGTAGATAAAGCCCTCCTTTTCCAACTCATCATAGGCCCGTTTTGTAGTAATAACACTTATGCGAAGTTCTCTGGCAAGGCTGCGTATAGAGGGAAGCGTTTCGTCCTCCGAAAGCTCTCCGCTGATGATCTGGGATTTAATCTGGGTATAGATCTGATCGTATATCGGTGTTCCGTTTCTGTTATCGATCAATATATTCATTCCATCACCGTCCGTTTTTTATTAACTTCAGGCAGCACTAAGGATAGGTGCTAAAAGATTGATAGCTGTCAGCAATGCTGAAATTACAATAAACACGATCATTCCTGCATTTGTAAGGATTGCAGGAACACCTTCCCTGGCTGTTGGAAGAAGTCCGGAACCTTCTGTTCGGAATTTTTTGCAGTTTACAATGAACAAAATGATCCCGGCAATAACCATTCCGAAATACATTATAATAAATGCATAATAAAAAATCAATCCCGGCAGGACAGTTTCTATCAAGGCAGCAATTATTCGTGAGTGTCATTTCTATATTGTGCGCAAAGATAAATCACTCCGCTGTTGACAAATCCAAGACGACGATAAAAGCTTTCGTTTCTGCACTCTTTTCTAATAATATAAATATCTCTGCTGCCGAGAACCGAAATAAGACTTGCTATACATTCTGAGCCGATTCCATTTCTCCGGCAGCTTTTTTTTGTACACACCGATCCGATCAATGCTGCTTTCTCGCTAAGTGCC
>CACZPV010000157.1 GCA_902783065.1 uncultured Ruminococcus sp. | reverse complement strand
CCACTTAGACTAAAACAAATTCATCAGTCGTCTGCTTTCTCGGTTCATGATAAGTTGAATTATTAAAAATTAAAGTTCAGTTTTTTAGGAAAGGGTTTCCTCCGGGAAGTACGCCGGTATCACCGGAATTTATAATTGTTGTAAATAGCTGTAAAATATGATATGATATTTTACGGGGTGACATAATGAAAAATAAACTGATTGAGTTTGCAAAAAATAAAAAAACACCATATATAATTCTTAGTGTTATGATAATTCTGCAAATATGGAATATCTGCGGTGATTTCGTTTATGAAAAAAAACTTACCCATTGCGATGAAATATACAGTTATGGTTTATCCAACAGTTTTTACAGAGCCTACGTTGAACGTGAAGGCGTACATCTGTTTGATTACGAAAATGTTGACAAATGGGTTTCAGGAGATATAAACAAGAATTATCTGACAGTTCAGCCGGGAGAACAATTCCGCTACGACTCGGTTTGGCATAATCAATCAATGGACAGACATCCGCCGTTGTTTTATGCTGTACTTCATACCGTATGTTCTTTTTTTCCTGACAGCATTTCTTTTTGGTACGGACTGATTCCTAATCTTTTATTTTTTGCGATAACACAGTTTTTTCTGTACAAGCTTGCGAAAAATATTTTAAAATCAAAATACCTTGCCCTTCTTTCCTGCTTTTTTTACGGTTTTACATATGCGGCAATAAACAATACACTTTTTATAAGAATGTATTGTATGCTGACTATGTGGACGGTTATTTTTATGTATCTTCACACTAAGCTTTATAATTCAGAGAATCAGCCAATGTATAAAATTCTGCTGCCGCTGACACTTGTCACAGCATCAGGTGCTCTGACGCAATATCTTTTTCTTTTCGTTGCCTTTGTTACAGCTGTATGCTTTTGTATCTATTTTCTGATAAAAAAACATATTAAAAAATTTCTGGCTTACGGTTTTTCTGTTCTTGGAGGAGTGTTAATTGCTGTGGCAGTTTACCCCTCTTTGATTGTCCATCTTTTTGCTGAAAATGAACATTCCGTCAGAGCAAATATAAGCGAACAGATCACAGTATTATTCAGGCTGTTTTCAATGGATGTATTTTCACTAAAGGAATCTGACGGCGTGTGGCTGGCAGTTTTTTTGCCTCCGTTTATTGGTATTTTGTTTGTCCTCTCACTTCCGGTTATTTTTCTTTTCAGAAATAATAAGAGTGTTACTTCTTTTTTAAAAAAAATCAAAGACAAAATTAAGAAGATCCCTCAAAAGATTAAAAATCTCCGTATTAAGAATATTCTTATATTATTATCAAAACCCGATCCGGCTATGATTGCGATATTTTTTTCCTGTGCGGCGATTATGCTGATTGTAGCATATACAATTCCGCTGACAATGGGATATGTTGACCGTTATTTATTAATTATTTATCCTCTCGGGTTCTTATTTATATTTACACTGATATATTATATTATCAGAAAGCTGCGTGCAGCAAAAATTATAATGACTGTTCTTTCATTATTGTGTATAGTTCACATTGCCTTCACACCTGCATTGATGAAATGCTGGACAGAGGAAAATGATATTAATATCCGTGAATTATTTAACGGTTCGGATATTATTCTCGTGATGCCTTCCGAAGACGAATATCTGCGTTTATCCGCCTATGCTTACGTTTTGTCAGAAGCAAAGAACGTATATAATACATGTTACGAAAAATGCGGATATTTAAAAGACATTGATAAAATTGCTGACGCCGGAACCGGAGCACCGATGTATATTATGGTCAGTGTAAGGAATACAGATGATGATATCAGCAGCGTATATGCAGATACTGACAATGGTAATATCTATCCGGAAAAAACACTTTTGGAATACTGTATTTCACATAAACCGGAATACAAAGGAAGTTATTCTTTTTTTCAAGGCACGTTTTTAATTTATAGGCTGAGTAAAACCTGAAACCGTGAAACATATAGTAAACGTCATTGAAAATATCCTTTTGTCATTCTGAGGAACGAAGTGACGAAGAATCTTATCAAAGATCCTTCGCTTACGCTCAGGATGACAT